>JAABTU010000075.1 GCA_011389715.1 Desulfotignum sp. | reverse complement strand
AGACAGGAAGGACCCGTCATGACAGGAAGGCGCAACATCCTCATTGCCGGTGGAAAAACAGGGGGCCATCTGTTTCCAGGTATTGCCGTGGCCCAGGCTCTTCAAAAACTGCAGCCCGGGGTGCAAATTCTGTTTGCGGGTACCAACACCCCTTTTGAAGTCTCCACCTTAAAAACCTATGGCTTTGACCATACATCTATCAGTGCACACCCTGTCAAAGGCAAAGGGATTTTTACAAAACTGTACGGCCTTGCCATGGTACTAATTTCTTTGTGCCAGTCGGTGGTCATTATTCTGCGGTTCAAACCCGATTTTGTCCTGGGGGTTGGCGGATTTTCCTCCTTTGCCGTGGTGCTGGCTGCCTGGATTCTCAGTGTGCCCACCGCCATTCAGGAACAGAATGCCATCCCGGGCATAACCAACCGGATGCTGGCCCGTTTCTGTGGTACAATTTTTACGTCATTTCCATCTACCAGGGGCATGGCCCATAATCCCAGAACCCAATTTGTGGGAAATCCGGTCAGGGAAAAAGGCCCGGTTCAGGACATGGATGCGCCATGGCTTTCAGAAATCAGACCAGAAGATTTTATCATTCTGGTTACCGGCGGCAGCCAGGGGGCTTCCAGCATCAACCAGGCGGTGAATGACATGGCACAAAACCTGGCAGGCACCAAAGACCTGTTTATCATCCTTCAGACCGGCACTGCAGATGAAGCCCGCATCAAAAAAGCGTTTGAATCCCTGAAAGTAAGGGCCAGGGTCCAGGCATTTTTCCACAATATGCCGGCCCTCCTGGACAAGGCAGACCTGGTTATCTGCCGGGCCGGGGCAGGCACCATTTCAGAGCTGGCCCTCAAGGGCGTACCTGCCATTCTGGTGCCCTATCCCCATGCTGCAGATGACCACCAGCGCTTTAATGCCAGGTCTTTGGCAAACACGGGCGCAGCCCTTGTCATAACAGACAATAAATTGTCGGGCCATGCCCTGGGCCAGGCGGTTCTGGCATTGAAGTCTGATCCTGACCAGCGGCAACAGATGGCTGCCGCCATGAAACAGATGGCCAGACCCAATGCAGCAGACCACATTGCCGCCCATATTTTAGACATAAAGGAAACCTGACCCATGTACCAGACTGACTACCATATCCATTTTGTCGGCATCGGCGGCATCGGTATGAGCGGCATAGCAGAACTGCTCATCAACCTGGGATATACTGTATCCGGGTCTGACCTGAAACTGTCTGCCATCACCCGGCGCCTTGCAGACAAAGGGGCCAGGATATGTAAAGGCCACAGCAAAAAACAGGTGGGAGGGGCAAACGTCATTGTCACCTCGTCTGCCATCTCCCCGGAAAACCCGGAGGTGATAAAAGCCAGAGAACTGTCCATCCCCATCATCCCCAGGGCAGAAATGCTTGCCGAACTCATGCGCATAAAATATGCCATTGCTGTGTCCGGGGCCCACGGCAAGACCTCTACCACAGCCATGATTTCCCAGATTCTCAACACCGCAGGCCTGGACCCCACCGTGGTGATCGGCGGTCTGCTCATGGGCCTTGACACCAATGCCCTTCACGGGCAAGGTGATTTTATCGTGGCAGAAGCAGATGAAAGCGATGGCTCATTTCTCAAATATTCCCCGGCCATTGCAGCGGTAACCAATATTGATCTGGAACATCTGGATTTTTACAAAGATATTGAAGATATCAAGGACAAATTTGTCCAGTTCATCAACTCGGTGCCGTTTTACGGCCTGGCCATTCTGTGTCTGGACAATCAACATATCCAGGATATTCTGCCAAGGGTTACTGTGCGGCACACCACCTTCGGCATGGCAGCCCAGGCAGATCTGCGGGCCAAAGATATCCGTTTCATAAATGGCAAAAGCCATTTCATGGTCTGCCAGCAAACCCGGGATCTCGGGGAAATTGTTCTCAACATTGCCGGCCAGCACAATATTTTAAATGCCCTGGCAGGGATCGCCACTGCCCTGGAGTTGAAAATCGGCTTTGATATCATCAAACAGGCATTGGAACAGATAAAAGGGGTCAAACGCCGTCTGGAAATCAAAGGAGAAAAAAAGGGGGTAATGGTGATGGATGATTACGGCCACCATCCCACCGAAATTGCAGCCACCCTGGAAGCGGTGCGGGAAAGTTATCCGGACAAACGCCTGGTGGTCATATTCCAGCCCCACCGGTATACCCGGACCCGGGCCTTGTTCAAAGAATTTGTCCGTGCTTTTTACCAGTCCGACATACTGATCCTGGTCCCAATCTATGCAGCCAGTGAGATCCCCATTGACGGGGTTTCTTCTGAAAATCTCTGCCAGGGCATCCAGGACCATGGACACAAAAATGTATCTTATGCCCCGGATTTTACCCAGGCTTTGTCCATGGTCACCCATAAATGCAAACCCAATGACATGGTTCTTACCTTAGGGGCCGGCGACATTTACACCCTGGGAGAAAAACTGGTGGAGATTTTATAGGATCACATGAATCTGCAATCCGGCATACAAAAGATAAAAAAAGCATTTCAGGTGTCAGCAGATGTGCCCATGAAACAATACACCCGGTTCAAAGTGGGGGGGCCGGCAGACCTGCTGGCTTTACCGGAAAACCGGCAGGAACTTCTGGCAATCCTGGCAGCAGCCAAAAATGCATCTGTGCCGGTAACAGTGGTGGGGGGCGGTTCCAATCTGCTGGTATCAGACCAGGGTATCCGGGGCCTTGTTGTTGTCACCACGCATCTTGCCTCTGAAATCCGGTCAGAAAAAGGACCGGACAGCACCATCCTTGTGTGTACAGATGCAGGAGAACGCCTGTCGGCAGTGTGCAGATACACGGTAGCCCACGGCCTGACCGGCCTGGAATTTTGTGCCGGGATTCCCGGCACCATGGGGGGAGCTGTGATGATGAATGCCGGAACCGCCTCACAGGGTATCTGCAAAAAAATCCATTGTCTGGATATTCTGGACCTGGATACCCTGGCTGTAAAAACCGTAACAAAACAGGATCTTGTATTCACCTACCGCCGCCTGGAACTTACCAACCATCTGATACTGGGAACCGTTCTTGCGCTGATACCCGGAGATCCGGAAACGGTCAAAAAAAGCTTTGACATAAACATGAAACACAAACAAAACACCCAGCCCATGAACCTGCCCAGTGCCGGGTGTTTTTTTAAAAACCCGGACCCGGAATCCTCTGCAGGCAAACTCATCCAGGATGCCGGACTCAAAGGGGCCTTCTGCGGGGATGCCCGCGTGTCTGAGATACATGCCAATTATATTGTCAATTGCGGCAGCGCCACCTGCCAGGAGATCCTTGCCCTTGCAACACGGATTCAAAAGACTGTCTTTGACCGATATGGCATCATGCTTGAAACAGAAGTACAGGTGACAGGAAACAGGGGAGAAAAAAATGAATGAAAAAGGCAGACAGAACCGGTACAAAAAAAAATCTGACAGCCCGGGATTCATGCAGAAAACAAACCGGCAGCAATTGTTAAAAATAGCTGCCCTGCCTGTCCTGGTATGTGTGTTGAGCATTGCCGCTATTTTTGCCCATGATGTGGTGGTGCAAAGTCCATTTTTTTCCATAAAAAAGGTTGCCGTATCCGGGGAAAACCGGTTGAAAAGAAAAGAAATACTTGTCCTTGCCGGCCTTGAGGCGCCTGCCAATTTCTTCGGGGTGAACCTGTTTGCCATGGAAAAGAAAATTGCAGCCCATCCCTGGATTGCGGCAGCTACTGTTCGCCGGTCCCTGTTTTTTACCCTGGATGTGTCCATTGTTGAAGAAGAACCCCTGGCCATTGTATGTATTGAAAACCTGTCAGACGTTCTCATCAACACCCAGGGAAAACCTTTTAAAGAGTATGACCCGGATCAGGACAAGATGTTACAGCTGCCGGTGATCACAGGAGTGGATCTTACCCTGGCAGAAGACCGGTATCTGTTCCAGGGCCCTTTGTTCAATTCCATTCTGGACCTTCTCCACAAACAGATCCCCCATACCATAGTCTCCATTGAAGGGGATGAACACATGGGTATCACCATTGAGGTGCCGGATGTTTTCAACCAGGTGCCCATGACTGAAAACAGCCTCATACCGCTTCATCTGGGATTTGATGATTACCAGAAAAAACTGATCAAGGCCCGGAAAATCAGCCGGTACATCATTGCCAATATTCCCGGAAAAACCATCTGTGCCATGGACCTGTTTGATATAGATACTGTCTTTGTCAAAACAGCGGACATGGATACCCTGCCCAGCAACTTAGAAAAGGGGGTTTGATTTTGCAGGTAAATGAAAAAATAATTGTGGGCCTGGATATCGGGACCACCAAAATCTGCGCAGTTGTGGGGGAAATGCTGGATGACGATATCAATGTCATCGGCGTGGGCTCCCATCCCTCCACAGGGTTGCGCAAAGGATCTGTGGTCAATATCGAATCCACCGTGGACTCCATAAAAAAAGCGGTCCAGGAAGCGGAACTTATGGCGGGCTGTGACATATCCTCGGTATATGTGGGTATTGCCGGCAACCATGTCAAGGGATTCAACAGCCATGGCATTATTGCCATCAAAGGCCGGGAAATCACCCAGAACGATGTGGACCGGGTGATTGATGCGGCCAAAGCGGTGGCCATTCCCACAGACAGGGAAATTCTGCATGTCATTCCCCAGGAATTCATCGTTGATGACATGGCATCCATACAAAATCCTGTGGGCATGACAGCCATCCGGCTGGAAGCCAAAATCCATATCGTCACAGGCGCTGTATCATCTGCCAGAAACATTGTCAAATGCTGCAACAAAGCCGGTCTGGAGGTATGTGACATTGTCCTGGAATCACTGGCATCCGGCCAGGCCGTGCTCAGTGCGGAAGAAAAGGAACTGGGGTGTGTGGTGGCTGATATGGGCGGCGGCACAACGGATATAGCCCTTTTCAGGGACAACAATGTAAAATTCATTTATGAGTTGACCGTGGGGGGGCACAACCTGACCAATGACATCTCCATCGGCCTGCGGACACCACTGCCTGAAGCGGAAAAAATCAAAATAGACCACGGTACCTGTATGCCGGAACATGTCCGCAACGGTGCCATCATTGAAGTACCGGCCGTGGGGGGCAGGGCACCCAAAAAACTGTCCAAGGCAATTCTGGCGGAAATTCTGGAACCCCGAGTGGAAGAAATATTTTCCCTTCTGAAAAAAGAGCTTTTTTCAAACGGCCTGGAAAACGCTTTCCCCGCCGGATTTGTTCTCACCGGCGGCAGTGTGGTCATGGACGGCATTACGGAAATTGCGGAATCGGTCTTCAATGTTCCCATCAGAATCGGTGAACCTGACAAAATCGGCGGGTTGAAAGATATTGTAAAAAATCCTGCCTATGCCACCGGCGTAGGCCTGGTGATCTTCGGCAGCAATGCCACCTGCAAAATGCCCATCACAGAAACACCGGCCTCCGGGCTGGGCACCATATTAAAACGAATGAAACAATGGTTTAAGGACATCATATAAACAAACAGGGAGGTGGAAATGAATTTTTCTTATGTGGAAAACAACGCGTCAGCAAAAATCAAGGTTATTGGTGTAGGCGGTGCCGGCGGCAATGCAGTCAACAACATGATCAATGCAAAACTCCAGGGGGTCAAATTTATTACGGCCAACACCGATGCCCAGGCCCTGGAAACATCCCATGCAGAAGTCAAAATCCAACTGGGAAAATCCCTTACCGAAGGCTTAGGTGCAGGTGCTGATCCCGGTATCGGCAGAGAAGCGGCCCTGGAAAGCATGGATGAGATCAGAGAGGCCCTGGAGGGCAGCCACATGGTTTTTATTACAGCAGGCTTCGGCGGCGGCACCGGTACAGGCGCAGCCCCTGTTATTGCCGAGATCTGCAAGGATCTCGGGGTGCTTACGGTGGCAGTGGCATCCAAACCGTTTTCCTTTGAAGGCAAAAAACGGGAACGCCAGGCCTTAGAGGGACTTGAGAAGCTCCATGGGATCACTGACACGGTTATCACCATACCCAATGACCGGCTCCGGGGAATCGCCCCCAAAGGGGCAAGAATGGTGGACATGTTCATCAAGGCGGATGAGATCCTCCACCATTCCGTCAAAGGCATCACCGATTTGATCATGATGCCCGGCCATGTCAACCTGGATTTTGCCGATGTCAAAACCACCATGCAGAAGGCGGGCAAGGCCCTCATGGGCATCGGCATTGCATCCGGAGAAAACCGGGCCACAGAAGCGGCGGAAAAAGCCATTTCCCATCCCCTGCTGGAAGACATCTCTATTTCCGGGGCCAAAGGGGTGCTCATGAACATCACCTCTTCTTCAGATCTGACCCTGGATGAAATGACCGAGGCATCAGACCGGATTTACCAGGAAGTGGGCGATGATGCGGAAATTATCTGGGGACAAACCTTTGACGAGACCATGGGAGATGAAATCCGCATTACGGTTATTGCCACAGGTATCGGCACGGATGAGCCCAAGCTGGCCGAGAACATGCACAGATTTGCCCCCCCGGCCCAGACACCGGTCCATCATGCATATGAAGCCCAGCCGGTTTATCACCAGGCCCATGGCAGCCAGGCAGCTGTTCAGACCCGGGCGGTGAACCAGTCTTGGGCAAATGATTCGATTGCCAGGGGACAGGTACGAAACCCCACCGAAGAAGAACTGGCCAACTGGAATGAATTTGAAGAACCGATCCGGGTTACCCGAAAACAGGCGGTGGGCGGTGAAGATATGACCCAGCCGTACAACAATGCAGCCTTTGACAAGGATGATCTGGAGGTACCGACCTTTTTGAGAAGAAAAGCTGACTGATCCATGAAAAAGCGGCGCAAGCCGGTCCGGGATGACACCTTTCTGGAACAGGGGGCCATCCGCAAGCAGGAAAAAGGATTGACCCGTGTGGCACTGGTTTATCCCAACACCTACAGGACCGGCATGTCAAACCTGGGATTTCAGCGGGT
>JAABTU010000074.1 GCA_011389715.1 Desulfotignum sp. | reverse complement strand
GACGATTAATACGAAAAACGGGTTGTCATACATTAGATTTATTACAACAAAAGGATGATTAAAAATGGAACAATTAGAAGCAATCAAAGAAGCTGTAAACAAGGGGAAACGAAAAGAGATCGCGGACCTGGTTCAAACTGCACTGGACAACGGTGCGGACCCCAATGTGATTATCAACGATTACATGATCGAAGCCATGAAAGAAGTTGGCGCGCGCTTCGAAGCCAAAAAAATATTTGTTCCGGAAATGATGATCTCCGCCCTTACCATGCAAACCGGCGTGGATGTCATCAAACCGCTTTTAGAAAAAGACGAAAATAAAACTGAGAAGCTGGGAATCATTGTGATAGGAACCGTATTCGGTGATCTTCATGATATTGGAAAAAACCTGGCTATACTGATGCTTGAAAGCGCCGGGTTTGAAGTACACAACATTGGCGAAAACGTGCCCGCGGACCAATTTGTTGAAAAAGCCACAGAGCTTAACGCAAATATCATCGGTTTGTCCAGCCTTTTAACCACTGGCGATCCCTATGTGAAAGAGACCGTTTCGGCCATCAAGAACAGTCCCTTGAAAGATAAGGTCAAGGTGATGTGCGGCGGTGCCGCGGTCACCGAAAAGTTCTCGGTTGGAGAATGCGGTGCCGACGGACATGCCGTTGACGCTATAGCAGGTGTCAAGTTAGCCAAGAAATTTATCGGAGCTAACTGATCTTTTTAGCCTGCCGCAAGTATGAAATCATAATACTTGTGAATCAGGTCTTTCGAAAAAGATGCCAAAAAATACAAGCCTGGGATGCAAACACACCCTGGAAACCGTAAAAATGTTCAGGGTATGCAGGGTGTGACATCTTCGGCAAGAAGTCGAAAAAAAACCATTTTTTTATTTAAAATGAATGCACAGCAGTCAGATAAAAAAATAGTTGTATTTTTTTATTGAATGTAATGCTGGAGAAATGACATGGAAAAAGAAATTTGCAGCCTGTGTTTTATGTGTTCGGCGCGCTGTCCAATAAAGGTTACCGTTGAAAAAGACCGGGTTACATTCCTGGAGGGCAACCCCCATGTGCCTGGCATGGCAGGCAGCCTCTGTCCCAGAGGGGTTTCCGGGATTGCCCTGCTCAATGATGAACAGCGGGTGCAACACCCTATGATCCGTACCGGGGAACGCGGCTCCGGGCAGTGGCGCAAGGCAACCTGGGATGAGGCCCTGGATTATATCACTGACAAGTTGAAAATGATTATTGACAAACATGGCGCGCAAAGCATTGCCATGGGTGAACGCGTGCAGGTCAGTACCCATGTCAGCCAGGCCTTTATGCAGGCCATCGGTTCTCCGAACCATTTTACCCACGATGCATGCTGCCGGGGATCGAATCGCACGGCCACCAGCTCCCTGCTGGGGTGTACAGTGACCGACCTGTCTCCGGATTACGCCAACTGCCGCCACATCATTCTCTATGGCCACAATCTACTGGAAGCGATCAAGGTCAAAGAGACCAAAAACCTTATGGCAGCCATCGAGCGCGGCACCAAGGTCACCTACATCGACCCCCGGGTGACAGTAACAGCCACCAAGGCACACCGCTATATGATGATCCGGCCCGGAACAGACCTGGCGCTCAATTACGCACTTATCCATGTCATCATCAAAGAAGAGCTCTATGATGCAGCCTATGTAGAACGCTGGGTAAAAGGGTTTTCAGAACTCAAAGAATTTATCCTGCCGTACACGCCGGAATGGGCTGAAGATGAGACCGGAATCGATGCCGGCAAAATCCGTGACCTGGCCCGTGAAATCAGCCAGGACCGGCCGTCCGTGGTGTTTCATTTCGGCCATCGGGCTGCCCATTACGAAAACGAAATTTACATGCGCCGGTCCATCGGGATTTTGAACGCCCTTATGGGCAGCATTGAAACACCCGGCGGTTACCTGTTTAAAAAAGGACCGGGTGAAGTAGGGGCAAAGCCAGCCAGAAAGCTGATCGATCAGGCTTTGCCCGTTGTAGACCAAATCCGTTTTGACAAGGTTGGAACTGCAAAATTTCCACTACCTGATGCCAGGTTCGGTGTAGCTCAAATGCTGCCCTATGCCATTTTGAACCAGGACCCTTATCCGATCAAGGCGCTTTTCGTGCACCGGTTCGAGCCTTTGATGTCGATACCGGACACGACCGAAACCAAAAAAGCCTTTGACCAGCTGGAACTCATTGTCACCAGCGACATCAACTTCAGCGATACTGCCTGGTATTCAGACGTTATCCTGCCCGAACCCATCTATCTGGAACGAACCGATGCCGTCCAGCAGGTCAACGGGGTCAAGCCCCAGATGTATCTCGCTAGACAGGCTGTTTCACAACACTGTGACGGACAAGAATTCCCGATAGTCCTCAAACATCTTGCAGAGCGGTTAGAGGTGGGAGAGTATTTTCCATACAAGACCATGGAGGATCTGGTGAAATGGCAGCTGGAAGGCACTGGATTCACAATGGAAGATTTTAATGAAAAAGGATTTGTGAGCTATACTGACAAGGCGATTGTCTGGGATCGGGAAGAGGAGATTAAATTCAAGACCCCTTCTGGCCGGATTGAATTTGTTTCCTCCATGCTGGAAAACGCCGGTTTTGAATCCTTTCCTGCCTATAAGCACATGCCTTCACCCCCGGAAGGCCAGTTCCGTTTGACCGTGGGACGTTGTGCCCTGCATACCCATGTCGCCACCCAGAACAATCCGTATCTCAACGAGCTGATGTCTGAAAATGTCCTCTGGATCAACACGGAGCGGGCAGCAGCCAAAGGGATCAAAACCGGTGATTCGGTTGAGGTTATATCAAAAAAAGGATCAGGACGGATTAAAGCATATGTCACGGATTTGATTCACCCGGAAGCGGTTTTCATGCTGCATGGTTTTGGACACGAGTCCAGGATGGCAGGCCGGTCTTACAACAGAGGCCTGGCCGACGGTCTGTTGCAGGAAAATGTGACTGATCGGGTCGGCGGCAGTCCGGCACTGCACCATTCCTTTGTCACACTCAATCCGGGTAACTAACAAGATTCCCGAACACGGAGAAAAATCAAATGAGCCAGTATTATATGTTCCAGGATACCAAGAACTGCATCGGCTGCCAGTCCTGCCAGGTGGTCTGCAAAAGCAGCAAATCACTTCCCGTCGGCCCCAAACCGAACCTGATCGTTCCCATTGCGCCGAAGATAATTGACGGTATGCCCAGAGGTACGTTTATTTTCATGACCTGTTTTCATTGTGAAAAACCCTGGTGTGTCGGAGCCTGCCCCACCGGGGCCATGCAGAAACGAAAGGAAGACGGGATCGTTTTTGTGAATCCGGTCCTGTGCGTCGGATGTAAAAGCTGTATTTCCGCCTGCCCCTGGGGTGCCCCCCAGTGGGATAATGAGACAAAAAAAGTGGTCAAATGCGACTTTTGCAAGGACCGGGTGGATCAAGGGCTCAAACCGGCCTGCGTGACCATCTGTACATCCCAGTGCCTGAAATTTGATGAAGCAAACCAGGTACCGGACAATCGGCGGGAAAGATACGCCATGGCTATTGCAACGGTGTAAACAATGAAATTTACCGCGGTTACAGCACTATGAAAGGAAACCGGGGAAGCTGCCGTGACCTTACAATCAAGTGCATATATCAGGGAGAACATGTGAAATGTCAGACAAGGACTGCGCGAACCACAAAGACTGCGTAATTGATAAAGCACTCACGCTTGTGCCGGCGGCGCTGGACCCATATGATGAGGCCTCCTGCCGAATATTAAACCAGATCAGAAGACTGCTGGTGGAAATAAAAGAGGGCAAGGGGACGCCCGGGCACATGTCTGCACTCAAGAGCCTTGCAAGTGATTTAACCGGAGAAGCGGTCGAGCCGGTCGGCCTCTCCCTGCTGGCCCTGATTGAAAAAAACAAAGACCCGTTTTTAGAACATTTGGTTGATAAGCGCTGCAGCAAAGACGTCTGCTTTGGCTACCAGTCGTCGCCCTGTCAATCGGCCTGCCCTGCCTATATTGACGTTCCCACATTTATTGCCCTGATCGGTCAGGGCCGTTATGAAGAGGCGACTGATGTGATTCTGCAGGACAGTCCGTTTCCCTGGACCTGCGGCCTGATCTGCCCCCATCCCTGTGAAGATGCCTGCCTCAGGGGAGAACAGGACGAATCGATCCGAATTCAACTCATGAAGGCCTATACAGCCGAAATCACTTCAAGCAGCAGCGGATACCGGAAAGGTCCTCTACCAGAAAAGAAACCTGAAAAAATAGCCGTGATCGGCAGCGGGCCTTCCGGCCTCAGTGCCGCCTATTTTCTGGCCAGAAAAGGGTATCAGGTCACCATTTTCGAAAAACAACCCCTTGCCGGCGGCATGCTCCGGTACGGCATCCCGGCATACCGGCTCCCCAAAAAAACGCTGGACATTGAAATTGAAAACATCAAGAACCTGGGTGTAGACATCCAGACCCAGGTCTGTTTTGGTGAGGATATCACCCTGGAAAGTCTCAAATCTGAAGGATTCAGCACCTTTTATTTTGGAATTGGGTTAAACATCAGCCGTTCCCTGGGTGTTGAAGGGGAAGATCTGGAAGGGGTCCTGGGCGGTGTTGACTTTCTCAGGGCCGGTGCCCAGGGCGATAACATGGGCCTGGGCAAGAAAGTGATTGTTGTGGGTGGTGGCAATGTCGCCATTGACGTTGCCCGGACCGCCAGGCGGCTGGGGGGGGAAGATGTCCATCTGGTCTGCCTGGAAAAGCGTGATGAAATGCCGGCATGGGAGCACGAGATACTGGATGCAGAAGAGGAAGGTATCATCATACACAACAGCCTGGGTCCGAACCGCATCCTCGGCACAGGGGGGCGGTTTACAGCGGCGGAATTCAAATATTGCAAAGCGGTATTCGACGACGCCGGCCGTTTTAACCCAAGTTATGACGAATCCAAATTGACCACCATCGAGGCCGACAACATAATACTCGCCATCGGCCAGGGTGCCGACACCGGCTTTGCAGCAGCGGAACATATCGAACTGGGACGGGGTAACGGCATCAAGGCCGACATGGTCACAGGGGAAACCAATCTTCCCGGTGTGTTCGCAGGCGGCGATGTGGTTTATGGCCCGAGGATCGTCGTGGATGCAGTTGCTGCGGGAAGGCGGTCATCGATAGCCATCGACTGTTACCTGCAGAAAAAACCAGTCCCGGATCCGATCATCCACCCTAAATCCAGGGGGAGCGTACCGTTTTTAGACATGACAGCCCAGGAAAAAATCAGCCTGAAACGGCCCCATCCAGGACAGATTCCGGTGGATGACAGAATCAAAGACTTTCGCCAGGTGGAATTGTGTTTCACAAAGGATATGGCTGCCAATGAAGCCAAGCGGTGTCTCAGGTGCGACCGGTGCCGTGGCGATGGACTGTGCATGTTCGCATGCACTGAAATGGGCATCAACGCCCTCACACTCAATCCGACCAAAAAAGACAGGCTTGCATTCTTTGATTTTGCCGGAACTGCTGAAAAATGCATTGGATGCGGGAGCTGTGCCGCGGCATGCCCTCAGGGCAATATCGTTGTGAATGATGATGAAGAAAAGCGGAAAATTTATTTCTGCGGCACCCTGGTCGCCGAATTTGATCTGGAGCCTTGCGAACGATGTGGCACGCCCTTTGCCCCCAAAGCTTACCTGGATATTGTTGAAAAAAGGGCAGACAGTGCTGTTGGCGTGGATATAGAAAGAAATTTATGCCCAGACTGCGCAAGGATCGTGAGAGCGGAAGAGATTGCGGGAGAGATTCTCACTTTTTAGAGTATCCCCTTTTTGAAACTGTCTGCCAATATCATCACAGAAGTGACGAATTGTACTGAATTCGACACTATCCTTGAAAAAAATACAATACATAATGAGGTAATGACTGATACCCAAATGTAATTGCTGTCTGGAAAACTGCTTGCCAGGGGTATGGTTCTGATGATATCTCCTTATAAGATAGAGGACAAAAATGCCGACCGGACATTTGCCTTTATTTATAAATTGAAGTTTTATATGAGGAGGGTTCGTATTGATATTATCTCAAAAAGGGAATTACGGCCTGCGCATGGCATACGAATTGGCGTGTAAATACTCGACTGGATTTGTTACCGCCAAACAGATTTCACAGCGTCAAAACATCCCCCTGCAGATTCTTGAACAATTACTCTTTTTACTGAATAACGGCGGACTTTTAAAAATCGAACCCGGCCCCTCAGGGATGGGATATATGCTCGCTGATGAACCGGACAAATTGAGTGTTGGTGATATTTTCCAAGCCATAGAAGGCCCTTTCCAAATATCCGGCTGCGTAACCAGCGGTCAAAAAGAGCATTGTCACCGGGAAGCGTATTGTTTTTCACTCATTTTTTGGAAAAAAATAGAAAAAGAGATAAAGCATCTTCTGGACAGTTATGCGTTAAGTGATCTTTCCCGGCTATCCTGAACTACTCGCAAATAGACATTTCCGGTTTTAAACCAGGTTCGGGTTGACTCGAAAAAAGGTGACTGAATCCCTATAGCACACACCGATAAATGATGGATCAAAGCAGTGACACAGCTTTGATCCGTCTTTGTTCTCGGCCTTTATAAGGAAAAAACCGATCATGACCAAACGTTACCAGGCCCCTATTGTCAAAAAAGCATTCGACATTCTCTTTGCCATTTCCAGATCCAGAAACGGGCTGCGCATCAGCGACATCGCTTCTGATCTGGACATCAGCAAAAGCACGATTCACGGGATTACCGCAGCCCTTGAGGAACAGGGGGCCGTCATCCGGGATCCGTCCTCCAAGCGCTACACCATCGGCCTGACCCTGATGGAGCTGGGCAAGGCCGCCTATGAACGGGTGGATATCATTCAGACGGCCCGGCCCATCATGGAACAACTGATGGAGCAGTGCAACGAATCCGTGTTCCTGGGAATCCGGAACCAGGACCATGTGACGGTCATTGACATT
>JAABTU010000073.1 GCA_011389715.1 Desulfotignum sp. | reverse complement strand
ATCATGCACCAGAAGGACGGGGTGGTGGCCAGAGGAGCGAACGCTTTGAAATTCGGGGCTTTTCCGGGAAAATCCCTGATCCGGGAAAACCGCAGAAAAGACAATCCCATCAGGATGGAGACGGTCCCCACACAAAACAGCACCTGACGACAGGTCATCCACAACAGCAGGGCCTCGCAAAGGACCGGGGCCAGCAGAAAACTCATGTTGGGTGCCAGCTCGTGGATCCCCATGGCTTTTCCCCAGTTTTTTTCAGCAACAGTGGTGGTGAGGATGGCAATGCCTGACGGCAGGTACAGCCCGGCAGCCATGCCTGCGGCAAAAATAGTCCACTGCATGAGGGCCAGATTGTGGGACAGCCCGGTCAGCACCATCATCAACCCTGTGGCAATGGCGGAAAATACGATGGTTTTGACATGCAGGAACCGGGACGATACAAACCCGGAGCACAGCAGCGCCACGCAGTAGCCGGATGCGGACACCAGAAAAAACGATCCGGCCTGGTCCGGGGTCAGCCCCATCTCCTTCAGGATAGTGGGCATGAGCGGGGAGATGATGATACGGATGATAAAATTCAGAAAAAAGATGGCAGTCAGAAAAACCACGGCTATATAGGGAAATTGACTGCTTGTCTGGTTCGGTGCCGGTGTCATGTCCCCCCCCCTAAGCTATCACGGCTGACACGATGCCGGAAATATCAGACCGGTCAAACACCCGAATCCACCTTTGGTCTGCCGCCAGCAGGCCCCGACGGTTGCTTTTTTATCAAGGATGGCCTTGTCAGTGTCTTCATCGGCAACTAACCGGGGCAGGTAAATTTTGAAAACGGGAACCCTGGCCGGGTTCCCGTTTTTCCAATTCTTCATAGGGAGGTTTCGCTGTCATATTTAGGTTAGGCCCTTTTTAAATGCCCGAAGCATGCAAATGTTCGATGTGCCAAATATTTCTGACTGAGAATACAGTTGCCACCAGCCAGAATACCAAAAAAATCCGTTTCACCCTCATATCTGCTTTTTTCAATCTTGTCAAAAATTCCCTTGATTCCAAGGGTGTGGAATCTGGTGCTGAATTCTCAAACATCTTTACAGATATTTGAAATATTGATACCTTGGATGACTTGGGAATCCAGGTAGCGCATATTGCCGGAAGCAGTATCGGTGCCATTATCGGGTCACTTTATGCCGCAGGTTATTGAAAAATGCGAAGCATCTGCTGATTTAAAAACGGAACAATAAGGATATATAATGAACGAAACAAAGCTAACTGAAAAACGTAAATTGATTGAGGCGCTGTATTCAGATACAACCACCAACAAAATCATTTCCCAAAATATTCACGGTGACAGCTCAGATGCTGAAGTAGTTAAACAATTACATGCAAATTAGCGGCCCATAGCAAATTTTGAACAGCCACTGGGGTAAAAAAATCATTCTTGCCACCTGCGGGTCCCGTGGGGATATCCAGCCCATGATCGCCATCACCCTGGCGCTGCAGTCTGCCGGGCACCAGGTACAACTGATCGGGCCCCCTGAAAATGCAGCATGGGCCCGGGGCCTGGGATGCCCTTATCTGGGGGCGGGTCGGGATGTGTCTGCGTTTATCCGCACTTTTGACCGCCCGGTCAGCCTATATTCAGGCCTGTCTTTTGTCCGATTTGTGATGCAGGAGCTGGCATGGCAGCTGAAGCACCTGCCGCAAATCATTGCATCCGCAGACCTGGTGATCGGGTCTTCGCTGATGTTCGGGCTGTCGTCCATCGCCGAAGCCCGGGGCATTCCTTATCGGTATATCGCTTTCACCCCCCAGGTGCTTCCCTCGAAATATCACCCGTTTTTACCCATACAGACCCAGACCCTGCCGCCCCTGATGAACCGTCTGTCCTGGACAATGGCCGACATCCTGGACAGATGCAGCCTTTCCCTGTTGATCAACCGGTACCGGAAACGCCAGAAACTGGCACCTGTCCCCGGTGCCTGGGACCATATATTGGGGCCTCAACCCATTGTGGCCGGCGACAGAGAAATCGCCGCCGTGCCGCCGGATGTCCAGAAAACCGTGATACAGACCGGGTATCCGCACCTGGACCTGCCGGAACTGCCCAACCCGGACCTGGAAGGGTTTCTGGAGAGTGGTGGAAAACCGGTCTATGCCGGTTTTGGAAGCATGCCCCCCAAAGGCCAGAAAAACACCATTCCCCTGCTGGTAAAGACCGCAAAAGCCTTAGGCCGGCGGATCATTATCAGGCACCCGGGAAAAGCTCCTGGAAAAACCACTGCAGACAAGGCAGTATTTTTCATCGGGGATTATTCCCACAGAGCTTTGTTTCCCCGGGTGGCGGCGGTCATACACCACGGGGGTGCCGGTACCACGGCCACGGCAGCGGCAGCGGGTGTTCCCCAGATCATTGTGCCCCACATTCTGGACCAGCATTATCACGGCCGCCGGATTTTTCTCTCCGGTTTAGGGCCTGCACCCATTCCGTTGTCTCAACTTACCAAAGAGCGCTTATCCCATGCACTGGCCCACTGTCTCACCAGCGAGCGTATCCGTCAGACAGCCCGGAACACAGGCCGCGCCATCCATCCGGCACACCGGCTGGAAACCCTTGTAAAAACCCTGTCAGGGTCGGTAAACACATAGCGGTTTACAGAACCAGGGATGGTTTGTTCAAAATACGGTTCTGTAGATTGAGATATACGTGTTGGGGATGTCTTTGCGTCATCCGGGCAAAACGGGCATTGATTTTTTCTGGTTTCATGGGGTATACACAAGGGGTAAAAAAAAGATATCAATGCCCTGGAAAAGGAGTACCCATGTCCGCCTGTCTGGCCGCCACCTATTTTATCGACAAGGACCATCCCGATATCATCGCGTTTTCAAAGCAGCACGTAAAAGAAGGCCGATCCGATTTGGACCGGGCCGTCAGCCTGTATTATGCAGTGCGGGACAGTATCCGGTACAACCCTTACAGCATCGAACCGGACAGGCAGGCTATGAAAGCCAGTGCAGTGCTGGCAAAAAAGGAGGGGTACTGCGTGGCCAAGGCGTTGCTGCTGACCGCCTGTCTTCGAAGCCGGGGTATCCCGGCCCGGCTGGGGTTTGCCGATGTGAAAAACCATTTGAACACCGAGCGGCTGAAAGCATTGATGGAAACCGATCTGTTCGTCTGGCATGGGTTCACGGAGGTGTTTCTTAACGGCAAATGGGTTAAGGCCACCCCGGCATTCAACCTGGGCCTGTGCGAATCGTTCCATGTCAAGCCCCTGGAATTTGACGGAACCTGTGATTCGATTTTCCATCCCTTTGATAATTTCGGCAACCGGCACATGGAGTATGTGAAAGAGCACGGCAGTTTTGACGACCTGCCCTGGGACCTTGCACTGGCAGCCATGAAAAAAGCCTACCCCCGGTATTTTGAGACGTATGACCGGAAAAAAGGGGATTTCAATGCGGAAGCGGTCCAGGAAAACGCCTGACTGCCGGGCCTGACCACAGTGCGCCGGCCCGGATTTTATCAGGCCTGGCGGATTTTTTCAGACACCTGTTGTGTGAGCGAGAGCACCTGTGTGGCTGATGCCAGGTCCAGAGAGCCTGTGCCGCAGCTGGGGGTGACAAAGGATTGGGACAGGATTTCGTTTCTGGAAAATCCCAGACCGGCCACCTGTTTGATCTGATCTTCCAGTTTTTCAGTCAGGCCGTCAACGGTCTGCTCTGCAATCAGCTGGGAATCCCCGGTGGGAACAATTCCCCAGGCCAGTATGCCGCCCCGCCCCAGAAACGCTTTTATGGCCTTCGGGTACAGGATGAACCGGTCAAAATAGGAAAAAGCATCAAAGGAAATGATGTCAATGGCACTGTCCAGCAGCAGGTCCCATTCTGTATTGGCGCACACATGCACCCCCGCCAGGCCGTTTTCCGCATGGATTTCCTGGGCAATTTCATCAATGCAGGCCTGGGCATCGGCCCGGGTGATGGTGATATAGGCGGAGGTGCCGAATCCGGCCAGGGCCGGCTCGTCCAGGAAGATAATCGGGGTTGTGCCGCGCTGTGCAAACTCTTTTGCCTGCCACCGGGCATTCATGGCCAGACGTTTCACTGCCGCATCCCGCAGCTGGTCATTGTAGAAAATATCTCTGTCCGCCTCATCCTTGACCGCGGTGCAAAAGGTGATGGGGCCTGTGACCTGTCCTTTGAGTGCGGCAAATCTGCCCGGGTGCCGGTCCACCGTACTTAGAAAATGGGAAAATCCTTTTCCGGTCTCAGGGATGAAGGCAAATCTGGAAGCGGCAAAATCTGCGGTTGGTTCTGACAGGGCAAGATAGTCTTCGAAAAATTGGACAAATGCCTCATCAAATTGCGGATCTTTGGTGTTGATGAAAGCGGCACCCTCTTTTTGGGTAAGGCCTGGCAGACCGGGAAGAAACTGCTGGATCATACCTTCCTGTTTAAAAGCAGGCAGCTGCACCCACAAAGGAATGTCCGGGGTATGGGTTAACACCAGCTCCAGGGCTTTTGCATGGTCGTCCATGGGAAGGCTGCCGATGAGCAGGGGAAGTGCGTTCGGGGTAAATGATGCCATGGTATATCTCCTTTAGATATCTAAATATGTTCATTTGTTGTTATGTTGCTTAAGGGTATATACCATGTCCGGCAGAAAAATTACATGGTTTTTTATTTTTTGTTGTCGGAACCGTTCTGGCGCACGGCCAGAACCGGGCAGTCAGATCGGCTGATCACCCGGTCTGTGGTGGAGCCCACCAGAAATTTTTCCAGCAGGCTGTGGCCCCGGACCCCTAAAACGATAAGGTCAACCTCTTTTTTTCCGGCAAAGTCCAGCAGCTCATTGTAGGGCTCACCTTCCAGCACAGCCGTGACCGGGGTGCACCAATGCCGGCTTTCTTCCGGCACCATGTGGGCCAGCTGTCGCTCCAGCCGCTGCATCAGGGTGTCTTTGCGCTGTCCGTCCGGTTCATTGGCATTTTTGGTGAGTCCCAGGTAATCCGTCCGGTTCCAGCCCAGGTAATCCCCTTCCTGCACCTTGATATAATCTGCACTGGAAAATTCCACATGTTCCGTGGGCCGGACCACATGGGCCAGAAACAGTTCTGTTTCAAATTCCTGGGCCAGGCTCAGGCCGTACTGGAAAGCAAGGCTGGAATCCGGCGAAAAATCACATCCCACCAGGATTCGGTTCAACAGCTTTTTTTTGTCACCTGGTGACACATCCGGCATTGCATCCCCATGGAGAACCATTACAGGGCAGCTCAGGATTTTCACCAGCCGGTCTGTCACAGACCCCACCAGGAACCGTTTGACGCCGGATCCCCCGTGGGTGGCTGCCACCACTAGGTCCATGCCGTTTGCTTCGGCAATCCTGGCTATTTCATCAGCCGGATGACCGGTGGATACCATGGTGTCGCAGTCCATATCCAGGGTCCCGGCAAGTTCTTCCAGCCGGGTGCCGGCATCTTCCCGCCGTTCCGCCTCGATTTTCTCCGAGGCGATATATGCCTGGCCGGCAGAGGACATCAACACCATGTTGGACACCACATGGCACAGAGTGAGGCTGGCGCCGAACTCTTTTGCCATGGACTGGCCGTAGGAAAGGGTCAGGTTGGTGAAATCACTGAAATCAATGGCGCACATGATTTTTTGGGGTATGATTCTCATGACGGACCTCCTTGTTTTATTCCTGTTGTTCTGTTTTGCCCAGGCGTGAAAATCCGCAGCCCCGGCCATGGGGTTTGTCTTTTTCAAGTTCAGCCACATCGGTCACATGGTATTTTTTTGTACTTGTGAACACCTGATACACATGGGGGCGGTTCATGATGGTGATCATGCCCATCATTTCATTGCGGTTTACCTTATTGTTCTTGACATACAGTTTCCCGCTGACACTGCCGGTGTCCATTTCAGTGACCATGTCCGCTGAAAACGCTTCAGTATGGGCAGCTGGTGCGCTGATAAAAAATGATACAGCAAAAAACAACATGGTAAAAGACAGGACTACTGCTGTTTTTTCGATCATTGCATTCTCCTTTTTCCGGTATGATTCCAATCTAGAATCTAGAGAATTATACCTTTTTTTTCTTTTGTCAGTAAAGGGATATGTGCATTATCTCCAGGTGTGTCTGCAGCCGGTCATCACGGCATGCTTTTTTGTGTAGGGATATTGCCGGCATATGTGGGGTTTGATTTTCTGAATGGCGCATGAAAACCGGTTGGTGTCGTCAGGGCAGGGTACTAGCCAGGGGCAGGTTTCCGCGGTTTTCCCGGTATCAGGATCAACCCAGATTCGGTATCTGTCTTTTTTGCCGGGGCAGGGTACTATTTGGACCCATGCCAGGATATCCCGGCGGCCAAGGGACTGCCAGAGATGATAGTCTGATGCAGTACAGTTGTTTTCATAGGCCAGGGACCGGCAGCACTCCCCGCACTGGCTGCAGACAAACGCTTCCATCTGGGAGTGCACCCAGATGCCTGAGATCTTTTTTGTTTTCAAAGGTCCTGCCCGGGTCCGGGTCTGGAAAACCCGGGCGCAGATGTCTGCCAGGATTTCCAGATCAGGCGGGGCGGTTTCCAGCGCATGGATCAGATAAAATCCCAGATCTTTGTCTGCCACCGGGAGAAACGTTTTGCCCTGTAATATCTGTACGGCTGCCTTGTCTTTCTTGTGGATGACGGTGCACCGGTCCCCGAGAACCAAAGGGGCAATGGATGCGAAAAGCGCCGGCTGGGGGCCGTATTCGGTAAAATCAATGGCAATGGCATCCACGGCCTGGGAGGGGGTTAAAAAAGTCCAGTCTTCCGAATCCTCCTCTGCTGCCGGTGGAATATGGCGGTTTTGGAATCTTTTCCCGGTCATGATTTCTCCTTTGCGCAGTAACGGAAGATGAAGGCGGCTGATCCGGGCAGCAGCCATCTGTTTTGCGGGCCATGCAGCCTGCAGGTCATCCGATGGCGGGCGGTTATGGATCTTTCAAAATAATTACCGTTTTTTCACAGGTTTGGCAAGGGTGAAAAAATCAAATAATTTTGATATGTTTTCGGAGCAAAATCAAAATTATTTGATGGGCCATGGCAGACGACACCTGGGCAGGA
>JAABTU010000072.1 GCA_011389715.1 Desulfotignum sp. | reverse complement strand
ATCTGTGAATACAAACAGGTGTGCGGCGGATGCCGGGCAAGGGCATATGAGGCCACCGGCAGTTATCTGGCGGAAGAGCCTTTGTGCTCCTATCAGCCCCGGGAAAAAAGCGGTTAGCTGTTAGCGGTTAGCTGTTAGCGGTTAGCTGTTAGCGGTTAGCTGTTAGCTGTTAGCTTTTAGCTTTTAGCGGTTAGCTGTTAGCTAAAAACTTGGCCCATCTTTTCGACAGAAAACTGAAAACATATGACAATATCAACGTTTGTGCATTTTTCCCGCAAAAAGAAGGGCTAAAAGCTAACAGCTAATGGCATTCAACACCAGGGTGATGGGACGGTCCTCTTCTGTTCTGCCCTTGCACCGCACCGGGCCCGGCTTGCGGAAATGGTCCTCTCCTGCATCTGCTGCCAGCCATTTTTCCCGGCATGCTTTAAAGACCTGGAAGGCATTGGAAGAAAGGTCTACCATGCTTTTTTCCATGACCAGCTCCAGCCTGCCTTTGCGTTCTTCCAGGTGCATGAGTCTGGCAATGGGAATGCCCATGGCTTCCCAGTTTTCAAATTCCTGCTCCAGATTTTTGATGGCCGCCATCTGGCCGGTGGCCCCGTTGGCAATGAGGTGATAGGCTGTCAATCCCAGGTTATAAGTGTAATTGCAGTCAAAGGCGGTGGGGTCCCCTCCCCGGCCGTCATAACCGAAAAAATGGGTCTGGATCTTGAAACCGGGCTCAGACCTGCGGAAGATTTCTGTGACCGGACCAGGTATCTCATTTTCCGGTGCCAGAAGTTCCGCACTTACCAGCGCCTGTTTCAGGGTTTTCAGGGATATGATTTTGGGTTTTACCAGCAGAAACGGGGCAGCCGGGTCTGTGAACAAAGCAGGGGCATATTTGTCCGGGTCCATATCCCTGGAGGCCATGAATGACCGGTAATAGGATTGTTCAATGCCTACCTTGTACACCCCCTGCTCTTTTAACACCCCCAGGTAGTCTGTGACCATGTCCATGATGATTTTTTCGGTTCTCACCTGGGAAAACTGGAAATTGCCGTGAAGATCACGTTCCTTGAGCAGCCCTTCCTGGAAAAACCCGGGAAGCTGGTTGAACAGTTCATCATCCCGCAGGTTCCATATGGGAAACCCGTTCCTGTCCAGCATGCCTTTGCTGGTGCGCCGCAGGTAATCCAGTTTTTCGTTCAAAGTGGGGAAAGACCGATGAAAATCCAGGTCATGGATGGTGTTGTAATCTGCAATGATCTTGTTGAGCTTGATGATGAATATCTGGATTTCATTGATGGATTCCAGAATGCCTTCCGGAATGATCATCACCCCGTAATTTTTGCCGAATGCGGCCCTGCGCATGATGGCATCACAGATAATCCGGGACAAATGCCGCAGTGTGATGCCATAGGCAGTGTAGTCGATTTCCCCTTTTTCCCCGGCTTTTTCCAGGCGCTCCTTATCTACGTATTCAGCCAGTTCTTCTCCGATGAACGCCAGGTTGGCATGGGTCTGAAGCGCGGCTTCCAGGGTCAGGTGGCTGGCCACCCGTCCCATGACCTTGCACACATGCCAGTATTTTACATCTGATGCCGCATCCGAGGCCAGGTTGCTGATATTCTGGGAAAAAGCCCGGGCAGCCGAGTGAAACCCGAAAGATATGGCCAGCAGTTTGGTGCCGTCATCACTTGCCACCTGGATATCGCCGTCAATGGTTTTGGGAACCCCGATGACGCGGATACCGGCAGATGAAAAATGCTGGGCCAGAAATGCGGCATTGGTGTTGGAATCATCACCGCCGATGACCACCAGGCCCTCCAGATCCAGAGACCTGCAGGTCTTCAGGGCCTGGTCCATTTTCTGTCTGGTATCGATCTTGGTTCTCCCGGTTTTAATCATGGAAAACCCGCCCATATTTCTGTGGGCATCCACCATTTCCTGCGTTATCTCCACATACCGTGATTCCAGCAGTCCGTCTGATCCCAGGACAAAGCCGAACAACCGGGAGTCTTTATTGCAGGCCTTGAGCTCGTCAAACAACCCGGCAATGACATTGTGGCCCCCCGGGGCAGGTCCTCCTGAAAAAACCACGCCCAGGCTGCGTTTTTTATGATATTGTTTCTGGCTGCCCCCGGAAATATCTGTATTCTTTGTCACCTTCTGTACCGGATTGTTGATGATGTCAGGCAGCAGTTTTTCAGCTTCCTTGTTTGCGGCAAACCGGTATTGTGCCTGGTCAGACAACCGGGTATACACGGTATCAAAAATTTTTATGCGCTTTGGAACAAAGTTCCGCCTTTCTTTGGTTTCCGGATTGATATTTTCGGTCATTGTGCCTGTGACCGGATGCTGCAATATCTGTCTGCGCACATCTTCAGCGCCCATGCACTCTCCTTTGATTTATTATGGTTTCATACCGGTGTCAGGAAAGGATCAATATACCTGCACCTGGTTCCGGCCTTTCTCCTTGGCCTTGTACACGGCCACATCTGCTCTTTCAAACAGGTCCTGATGGGTTGTTTCTCCCTGTTTTACCTGGGAAACCCCGATACTCACGGTAATGCGCACGGTTTCCTGCTTATATAAAAACTCAATCTTTTCAATGGTCTGCCGGATTTTTTCCGCAACATTTCTGGCACCTGTTTCATCGGTCTCCGGCATGATCACAGTGAACTCCTCACCGCCGTAACGGGCCAGCATATCATTTGTGCGAAGCAAAGGCAGGGTCCGCTGTATGATCTCCTTCAGGCAGCGGTCCCCGATAGCATGGCCGAACCGGTCATTGATGGTTTTGAACCTGTCCGCATCTATTATCAAAAGGGAAAAAGTGGTGCCATACCGCTTGAACCGTTCCATCTCTTCATGGATTTTCTTGTCATAGGCCCGGCGGTTATACGCCCCTGTCAACTGGTCCTGGTGCAGTTTTTTCTCCAGCTTTTCAGAGTAGCGGGTGGCTTCATCCAGTTCCTGGCGCAATTTTACAAAGCCGGTCTTGAAAATATGCTGGTTTTTTTCCGCCTTTTGCCGGATGGCCTGGTCCGTCATATGCTTTCTGGAAAGGGCATTGTCAATGGATGCCAGGCGCAGGGTAACCTGGCGCTTTAATTCCTCTAAGCTGTCTGTCACATCTGCTTCGGTCTGCAATTGATGCATTTCTGTTTGCAGCACGGTTTCAAACCCTTTGTTAGCGGCGGCCATGGAATGGGTATGTTCGAATGAATCAGCCAGTTTGGTTTCAATGTCCAGAATTTTTTCTACTATTTCCCGAATAAAGACCGTAACTTTTTCACGGTCTTTACTGGTATCGGAAATATACAAAAAAATCAGGTTGAAAATACTTTCCCGGATATCGGATATATCGCTGTTATCATCAGCCTTTCCCAGCATCTCCAGAATATTATCCAGCCGGGGAACATATTTTTTTTCCAGAGTGGATCTCAGTTTGTTGAGCACCTCATGGTAATCTTCTTTGAATTTTTCAAAAAATTTGTCTGTGGCTGGCTGTAAAAAAGAAGCCAGCATCCCTTTTTTCTTTTTCACCGGCACAGGCCCGATATCATCCTGGATCATTGCGGTTTTCAACTGCTCAAACACATAGGCCATCTTTTCCGGGGATGCCTCTTTTTTAAAGGCCTGGCCCAGACGCTGACAGGCTTTTGAAAAAGCGGTATCCCCGGTTCCCACCACATCCAGGACGATCGGCATATACCTGCGGTACAACCGCTGGGTTTTTTCAAACCGCTCTTCTAAAGCATCCAGTTCCTTGATCAACCCATCCTTCTGGGACTGAAGCTTTTTGATCTGTTCCTCTATCAGGTCATTGTTTTCATCCGCTGGTATTTTCATGGCATATTCCTGGTTTATGGGTGTGAATGATCTCTAATTTAGCGGTCTGTCCATGGAAAGTAAAGTATTTATGCTTTTACGATCTGTTTGATGCGGTACCAACAGGCAGTGGTGAAACCTTTGATCCGGCCAAAAGCCTCTTCTTAAATTATCATATGAAGTTACCGGTTTCTTGGCTTGATTTGGCCCCGGGAAAAATGTAAAACAACCTTTACACCAACAGGATCAAAGGAGATACACGCGTGGCTTTCAGCATATTCAAAAAAAAGGACAAAGAAATACAACCTTCTGAAACCGGTATTTTCAACCGGTTGAAGTCCGGCCTGAGCAAGACCAGACAGGTATTGAACACCGATATCAATGAACTTTTCACATCAGCCCGGAAAATCGACGACGCTCTGTTTGAGGAGCTGGAAGAACTGCTGATCACTTCTGATCTGGGCATGGACATCACCATGGAGATGATGGCGCGGATCAAAAAGCGGGCCGGCCGCCTGTCCAGTGCCGACCAGTTAAAGTCTGTACTCAAAGAAGAACTCGTGGCCCTGTTCCCTGAAATGCCGGATCCAAAAACAGCTTCTGCCGTAACCAGACCCCATGTGATCATGGTAGTAGGGGTCAACGGCACCGGCAAAACCACCACCTTGGGAAAGCTTGCCACCCGTTTCACCCGCCAGGGGAATAAGGTACTCATTGCAGCCGCCGACACCTTCCGGGCCGCAGCCATAGAACAGGTGGGGATCTGGGCAGAGCGGGCCGGGGCCTCCATTGTCAAACACAAACAGGGCGCAGATCCTGCAGCAGTGGCCTATGATGCAGTGGAAGCAGCCATGGCAAGAAATATGGATATCCTGCTCATTGACACGGCCGGCCGGCTGCATACCCAGAAAAATCTCATGGAGGAACTGAAAAAAATAACGCGCACCGTGGCCAGGAAAATGCCCGGGGCACCCCATGAGGTGCTCATGGTGCTGGATGCCACCACCGGGCAGAACGCCATATCCCAGGCAAAAATATTTCATGAGGCTGTACCTCTGACGCAACTGGCTTTGACAAAACTGGACGGCACAGCCAAGGGAGGCATTGTGGCTGCGGTTGCCTCCACCATGCATCTGCCCATCCGCTATATCGGTGTGGGGGAAAGCCTGGATGATCTTCAAGAATTTGAAGCGGTGCGGTTTGTCAATGCATTGTTTGATTAGCCCGGAATAAAACAATGCATTTATGATAAGTATCGGATAATTTTACATTTATTTGATGATTTTTTACACCACGAAGGACACCAATAAGCCCGTCCTTCTTGCGCTTCGTGCGCTTCGTGGTAAAACAATTCGACCGCCCTGAAAGGAGCAACCGTGTTTGGCATTGAAAATTATACAGGATTTGTGGCAGCAGCCGTTATTCTCAACCTGACCCCGGGGGCGGACACCATGTATATTCTCACCAGAAGCATTGCCCAGGGAAGCCGTGCCGGCCTTGTGTCAGTGGCCGGCATCATGTCGGGGTGTGTAGTCCATGTCCTGGCAGCCGCCTTTGGCCTGTCTTTGATCCTGTCCACCTCTGCGGTCGCTTTTTTTCTGGTGAAATGGGCCGGTGCCCTTTACCTGATTTTTCTGGGGATAAGGGCGTTGACATCAAAAACCCCTGGATTTGAAACCCAAAACAGCCGGTTTTCCGACAAAGACCTGGTCACCATTTACAAACAGGGGGTGATCACCAATGTGCTCAATCCCAAGGTTGCCCTGTTTTTTTTGTCATTTCTGCCCCAGTTCATCAATCCGGCAAATGCCAGAGGACTGCTGCCTTTTCTGGCCCTGGGGGGCACATTTTTGTTCACCGGCACCATCTGGTGTCTGATTCTGACTAAGGCCGCATCCCGCATGACACAAACCCTCCGGGAAAATGCCCGTATCGGCAGCTGGATGCAGAAACTGTCAGGAATCGTTTTTATTGCATTCGGTCTGAAACTGGCCCTGGATACCAGGTAGGGTATGGTCTGCCGGGAAAAGGACGGGGTATCGGCCCGCCCTGCAAGGGTCTCTAAAGTGCGCTGTTGAAAAATTTCTGGCGCAGCCGTTCAAAATGTTTATTGATCCTGTCTCTTCTCACCTCACCAAGCTGTCCGGTTTTTTTTGAAACTATCAGGTCTGACAGCTCATCAATCTCTTCTGCCATGCTTTTGACCTCCTCGTTCCAGTCCCCTTTGTCCATGACCACATACCACAACCGGAAGGTCTGGGTGTACAACCGCTCGTTCACCTCTTTCAATACAGGATTGCCTGCTGCATCATGGATCATCTCCCTGATGGCAAAATCCACTTCTGCCAGGACTTTGCGGTTTTTATTGTCAATCAGGGCATCACAGGTGGTTTTCAAATCCCCGAGAATATCCAGATGGGCCTTACCCAGCTGATCGCCGGCCAGCTGGCTTTCAAAGGGTTCGCTTTCAAACCGCACCTGAAACACATTCATGATTTTACTGAATTCAATTTCCGTTACCATGCTGCCGGTCCTGGGAATGATTCTGACAAGCTGCTCCCATTCCAGGCGGTTGAGCACCTCCCGCACCGGTGACCGGCTGATGCCGAACTCCTCTCCCAACACTTTTTCGTTTAGAATCTGTCCGGGCTGATACGCCATGTACAGAATCCGGTTCCGCATAATCTCGTAGATGGTGCTGTTCATAATTTTCTGCCTTTTGCAACGCTGCTGTATGAAGACCTGCCGCTGTTTTTGTGTTGTAATTAAAAAATTTTTACCAGAAACACAATAAAAAAAGCTTGACATGAAAATTCACGCACTGGTATACCATTAACAGGGTTTATAATATAAATAAAGGTATTTCTATAGAATTCGATTTTTTTTACAAGCGCTGGCGGGCGTACAAATAATGTGATGGAGGACAATGACTGTTTATCACATCAAGAAAAAGACCCAGGCGTGGTATGGCGAATCTATCGGTATTCTGATCCTGGATGCTGCCTATCCCTGTATTCCCGGCAATATCGGTAACGCCAGCACATTTCCCTTTCCTGTCCGGTATGAAAAAGTGGCCGGCGCATCCATCGACAGACTGTTGAACCAGCAGGATCCGGAACTGGCAGAACCGTTTATCCAGGCTGCCGTAAGACTCCAGGAAAGCGGTGTCCGGGCGATCACCGGTGCCTGCGGGTTTATGGCACTTTTTCAGAAGCAGGTAGCCAAAAGCGTGGATATCCCTGTTTTTCTTTCCAGCCTTTTGCAGATCCCGTTTATCCATCA
>JAABTU010000071.1 GCA_011389715.1 Desulfotignum sp. | reverse complement strand
TGTGGAAGTGACCCGGAGGGTAAAAGGGGTTACATCGGTTAAAAACAGTATGGTTGTAAAATAAGCAAGGCTGGGCGAAGCACCCGGGAAGCGGCAGTCATGACAGTTTAAGTCCGAAGGACTGCCGGCCCACCCGGGTGCCGGTCCCATAATAGCAATTTTAAAACCCTTCATCTCACCCGGATGAATTACATAAAAGCAGGTGGAAAATGAAAACAGGAGAAGCACCATGAAATCAAGCACACGGGATAATTCAGAAGGCACCCTGCACAAAGTCAAAGGAAAGGTTAAAGAGACGGTTGGAAAAATAGTCGGAAATTCTGACCTGAAAACAGAAGGAAAAATTGAGAAAATTGAAGGAAAGATTCAAAAGAAACGCAGCAGGATAAAAAAGGTATTGGGTGAATAAAATGAAACGTCAAGAAGAATCATTCAGTTCATGCGACACATTGCAACGAGAGGCTGGATTACAGTCGATGATCAAAAACGCCATCCATAAGAATATCATCACCCAACCGGAATATGAGAAAATAGTGATGCTGTCCGACCAAGACCTTATGATCGAAACCCCTGAAAAACGATTGCTCGATCACCTCCAGGGTTTGATGGGAACCCGCTCGTCAAAGGAGGAGACCCCATGAAAATTTCAACGTGGCTGGATAAAAAAACGGCACAGAAAATTGATGTGTCGCAAATCAAATTACCGGCAGACATTTCTTATGATAATGATCCGGATGAAATGCTTTTTTTTGAAGAATATAAACCTTGCGGATACTTCTGTGCGGAAAATCATCCCTTTTCAACGGTCGAACGATTTGGACGCTGGTATTACAGCAGAGGTCAAGACAAGAAAGCCGGCATTCATTCATCAGAAATGAAATGGCATCTGTTCACAAAGGAGAAAGACCTGGCACTTCAAACAGCCAAAGCACACATGGAATAGAAAAATGAAATCCGCCACAAAATAAATGTCCAGGGGTGAAAAAACAAATATCCAGGATCTGTGCATGTGCCATTCTGAAAGCTATCTGGAAAGCGCCCGGTCATTTTTGTCCCCCAGCGCGTTTTATGAAATAAAGTGAATATGCCCCAATTGTGTTTTCACCGCTTTTTTGCGTCCTGCTGCTGATTATCCGCAAGGTCCGGAACCAAAACCATTCAGTCTAAATTTGCTGTTTTTTTCTTTTTTCAGATTGCTTTTGTTCAAAATTGTATTAATATGTCTTTTAGAAAATTGATATCAATATTCCCTGTTTTTCTCCTGTATATTCCTGTTTAACAGGGAATTTTACTTACCGGAATCTTAAGATGGATTCCCAGAGAAGGTATAATAACAACCCTTAAGAAAAGGAGCACACATGGAAGTAAAAGACTATTGTAATGCAATGCTGGCTGAGGTTACCGCCTGGAAAAACAAACTTGAGGCGATGAAAAAAACGGCTGACAGTTATGGAACTCAGCAGAAGGAAAAGGTACTGCCGCTTATTGGACAGTTGGATCAGGAAGTATCAACTGCGCAGATGCGGGTGGATCAACTGGAAAAAGAATGTCCCTCTGACTGGTCACCCATGAAAAATGAGCTTGATGATCTTTTTGGCACCATCGGCAGCAAGGTAAACCGTGCCTGGAAGGATCTTGAAGGCGGAAACGTCGGGGGATAATCCCACCCGTTAATCTTGTGTATGATATTAAAAAGGCCTTACGCTTCTGTGTAAGGCCTTTTGATATTTATAATGAAAGGGTTTCAGCAGCCATCTGCAGGTTATTGTCCAGAAAATCCTGGGGTGTAAGAAGGATTGAAATTATTCGGCGGCAGGCAGCAGTACCAGGGTGTGTGCTGCTGCAGCAGATATCCGTTCCAGGGTGAAAAGATCCTGCCGGTATGCTCCGTTCATGTACATTTCTGCCTGGGAGCAGTAAAACGGGGAGGCCGGGATACCGGAACTGCCGGTGGGAATGATGGTCCGGCTGTTATCCCAGTCTGACAGGTCATAAATATGGCGCTGGGAAGCCCCGTGTTTCACGTCAAACGGTGCATTGACCTTGTAGGCATAGGGGGATACCGTGTGAAAGGAGCCGGGGGCGGGAAACGGTCCCCGGTTCAGACCGAAAAGGGTATCCAGAATGGCCACGGATCCCAGCGGATGGGACAGTGTCAGGGTGTGGATGCTGCCCCATTGCCATTTTTCCGGATCATTGCCCAGTTTTTCAGCCAGGGCAGCCACTGCCTCGCCAAAACTCTGGTACACAATATCTGACAAGGATTCTTTCACACCCGGGGTGTGGATGTTATCCGCCCAGGCAGCATCTGTCTTCGGCCAGATATTGTGCATGGCATGCCGCACCGGATAGGACTTGGACAAAAATTCATTCACCAGGTCATGGCCCATCTCATCTGCCAGCAAGTTCCGGGCACAGGTGACATAGACCTTGTCAAATATGGCCGGGGCCGGGGCATCCTGCCGCATCTCCCCGTCCCAGGATGTCAGGATGCCAAGGGCTGCCTGTTCCAGGTCGCTGAGTTCGGCAGACCGGGGTGTCAGGCGGGCCAACAGGCCCGGCAGCAGGTCCGTGACCAGCCGGGACTGGTGATCCGTCTGCATGGCCATGAAATCTTCCAGGGACAGACGGTTTTTGGCTGCCAGCATCTCCCGGATGCGGTCGATGCGGTAGTGCAGGGCAAACCAGTGGGAGATATGGTGGGGGTAGGACGTATCAACTGTCTTGTTGTTGGCCGATGACACCACGCCTTCCGCCGGGTTGAAGGTATAGGGCAGCGCTTCAAAGGGAACGGTACCCAGCCATTCATATTCATCTGTCCATCCGGGGTAAACGTCCATGCCGTTACCGTTTTTGCGGATGGGAATGCCGGCACAGGTCTGCAGCCCCACATTGCCCTGGACATCGGCATAGGCAATATTCTGGCTCACCGCCACAAATCCCCGGACCGCCCGGCGGAAATCATCCCAGTTTTCAGCGCGGTTGAGCTGATACACCGCACCGAGTTCATCACTCATGGTATTGCCGATCCACTTCATGGACACCACCTCACTGTCCAGGCCCTTGAACCCGCTGATCACCGGACCGTGGCGGGTAAACTGCAGATCCCGGGTGACGGGTTCACCATCCTTGATATGGATGGTCTCCTGTTGGGTTTCAAAGTCGATCCATTCCCCCTGGTACTGGTATTGCCCGGGGTGGGCATCATCGGTTTTTTCCAGGAAAAAGTCCATGTCATCCACCGTCACATTGGTCATGCCCCAGGCAATGTGTGCGTTGTGGCCGACGATCACAAAGGGCTGACCAGGCAGCACCACACCGGTGACATGGACGTGGCCTTCTGCATGGTGGAGCATGGGATACCACAGGCCCGGGGCGTTAAGCCCCAGGTGCATGTCATTGGCAAACAACGGCTTGCCGGTTTGGGTGCGCTCCGGGCCGGCCGCCCAGTTATTGGAGCCATGGAATACTGTCACGCCCAGATCTCCCAGGATTTTAGCCGATTGCCGCAATCCCGCATCCCAGCCGCTGGAAACCATGTCATATCCGGGCAGGTGCACCGGGGTTTTCATCATGACCGGGTCCGGAAGCAGTTCCTGGTAAAGCGCATCTCCCACCTGCTGCCGGATTTTGTGGAAAAGGGGTTCAATCTCCCAGGGGCTGGTCAGGTCCCAGGCCATATACCCGATCAGGTTTACCGAATGCAGGGGTTCCCAGGGTTCAGGCGCGTATCCCAGTATCCGGAATTCCGGGGGCAGGCGGTCGCCGGCATCGGCTATATATGCATTGACTCCGGCACAGAACGCATCCAGGGCTGAAAGCAGGCCCTGGTCCCGGCAGTTGTCGAGAATGACCAGGCTTTTATCGCTCATTTTCAGGGCCCGCATCAGCAGGTCCACCTCCACCAGGGAGTCGCCGAAAATCTCCGACAACCGGCCCAGGGTGACCCGGCGCAGCAGGTCCATCTGCCAGAGGCGGTCCTGGGCCATCACATACCCTACGGCCCGGTACAGATCGCGTTCATTGTCCGCGGTAATGGACGGCACCCCATGGGCATCCCGGTATACGGTGACCGGCGCTGTCAGCCCTTTCAGGGGCAGGTTGCCGTCAATGACCGGCAGGGCCGCTGTTTTCAAATGATTGAGATAGATGCCGGCACCGATTCCCAGCACCAGAACAATGGCAATGACCGAATAAATCCAGCGTTTCATGGGATGAAATCCTTTTTTTTAGTCAAACCTTGAATGACCCTTTCCCCCTCCCCGGTTCCATCAGGAGGCATGCCTGATCCTGTTTTTAGGGTGAGAATAGGACAGGGCAGGTATGGTTGTCAACGCCGGTTACACTGTACTGACAGTTTTATTTGAAAATTCTTTTTCTCCTCTTCTTGATTAATTTGTACTGCACTGATAATACATCTTAAATTGCAACCTGTTTATATCCAGCAAAGGAGAAAAAAATGAAACTGACCTTTACTATTCAACTCGATGAAGAATCTTCACAATTGGTGAAAACAACATTGATGCATCTTTCAAAACACATCAATGATCTGACCGGTGATCTGTCCGGTGTTTTCGAAAAACCGGATGCTTCTTTTGAAAAATCGACAGGTATCGATCCCAAGCCCGATCCCAAGCCCGATCCCAAACCTGTAGCCGTCTCGGCCAAAACAGCAGCAAAAAAGAAACCCAAACCACGCAAATCAAATCTCAATGCTGTCCTTAAAACCATCAAAAAACACAAAGATGGAATTAATTTCAAAGAATTACAGAAAGAGACCGGCCTTACCGGCAAGCAGATTTCAGACAATGCATACCGGTTGAAAAAGGAAAACAAGATAAAAAAGACAGAAAAAGGGATGTTTGTCGCTGTTTGATCCCTGCCAGCCATCAAACACCTTATTCAGGAAAATTCAGGAAAGCGCTGACGGTGGCGGACAGCAATACACAACAACTGGTGGTTTCCGTCATGCCGGATCAGACATTGTGTCTGGAAAGGGAGGAAACCAGAAAACTTGTTTCACAGGAGCAGGCCGGGCAGGAGAAAAAAATCCATCGCCGGTTTGCCGCCCGGAGCAGTCCCTGGCTGTTTGAACTGGGATTTGAAAAAACCCGGGGACAATTTTCCCCGTCCCTGGCATATTTTATCCGTTTTGCCCGGCGGTTCGTTCAGGCCCTGTCACGTATCCCGGAACTGGAAATCCTCCGGCAGGAAGCTGTGGTGGACATCCCTTTCGGCACCATCGCAAATTTTTTGTCCACCCGCCCCATGATGGCCGGAGCCGAATATGTGACAGAGGGGATGCTGGCGGGTCTGTGGCAGGAATTCAACGACACGTTTGCCAGTGAAATTAAGACGTTCGACGGACGGGTCAGCGATTATTTCCATAGGCGCAACCCGGACCTGCATCCGGCCGGCCGTGTGTTCTTCCATCTGGTGGAAAACAAAAACCAGGCCCTGCCCTTTGCCTTTATGGCCACCTATTCCGCCGGCATGGGCGCCAATGGCAAACCCAAACACCTGCCCCTGAAACATGCCATTGCATCCCATGATGACGAGACCCTGCTCAACCTGCTTTCAACGGTTTACAAAGCCGGTGAAAAAAGCCGGATCGTGGCCGGTCTCATCGAAACCGGAGAACTGTTCCATCCCCTTGCCTGGGAGGCAAAGGAAGCGTTTGCTTTTTTACAGGAAATTCCCGATTACGAAGCATGCGGGGTGATCTGCCGCATCCCGGACTGGTGGAAACAACATGCCGCCTCTCCCCGGGTGAACATCTCTCTGGGAGACAATAAACCGGCCATGGCCGGGCTGAATGCGCTCCTGGATTTCAAGGCCGGCATCTTGATCGGGGATCTGGCATTCACCCCGGAAGAAATTGAAAAGATCCTTGAGGAGAACCGGGGACTGGCCTTTATCAAAAACCGGTGGGTGGCCGTGGACCCGGAAAAACTCCGGCAGGCCCTCAAGGCATGCGCGCGGTTCGAAGACCTGGCCGGCACCGGCCTGACCCTGGGAGAGGCCATGCGGGCGCGGCTGCATCCGGAAAAAATGATGGGATTGAACAGTACAGATCTGGAAGTAACCGTATCCAACGGGGACTGGCTGGCATCTGTGATCCATAAAATGCAGCAGCCGGAACAGGTCAAGGCCGTGCGTACCGGCATGGGGTTCAAGGCGGGATTGCGGCCCTACCAGTCAAAGGGGCTCAACTGGCTCAATTTTTTGCATACCCACCGGTTCGGGGCCTGCCTGGCCGATGACATGGGACTGGGAAAAACCATCCAGATCCTGGCCCTGCTCAGCACCTTTTCAAAGAAAACACAGGCATCCAGTCTGCTGGTGGTGCCGGCGTCTTTGATCTCCAACTGGGAAGAAGAGATCAACCGGTTCCTGCCCACACTCAAAACCTTTGCTGCGCATCCGGGATTTGTCAATGCAAAGGAGCGGCAGCTCCTGACCGGACAAAATCAGAAAACACAGAACCGGAAAAAACCGCTCCAGGAACGGCAGACCCAAAATACACAGAACCGGGCCGGGGACCTTGCCCTTTCCAAATCCCGACTGGACCAACTGGATCTGGTCATCACCAGCTACACCCTGGTCAAAAAATACCAGTGGCTGCAGGATTATACCTGGCACTGCCTGATCCTGGACGAAGCCCAGGCCATCAAAAATCCCGGCACCCACCAGACCCGGGCCGTCAAAGCCCTGCCCTCCATCCACCGGATTGCCATGACCGGGACCCCGGTGGAAAACAGGCTGTCGGATCTCTGGTCTTTGTTTGATTTTCTCAATCCCGGGCTTCTGGGCAGCAAAGCCGAATTTTCCACCTTTGCCAAAACATTGAAAGACAATCCCAAAGGGTATGCAAGGCTGCGGCAGTTGATTTCTCCCTATATCCTCCGCCGGCTGAAAACCGACAAAACCGTGATTTCCGATTTGCCCGACAAGGTGGAAATGACGGTTTTTTCAGACCTGAGTCCCAAACAGCTGGTCCTGTACAAACAGGCGGTGAAAAACCTGGAACACCAGATCGAAAACACATCCGGCATCCAGCGCAAAGGGCTGATTTTGTCTTCTATCATGCGGTTCAAACAGCTGTGCAACCACCCGGACCAGCTG
>JAABTU010000070.1 GCA_011389715.1 Desulfotignum sp. | reverse complement strand
AGCTTTTGGGAGAAAAAGCGATATTCCAGTTATTCAGGATATCTTTGAGCAGCACAGGTCTGGGAGCAAAAACAGAACGGACACTGGATTCAAGAATCCGAATTTTTTTGTTTTTGCTTTCAATCTGATCGGCGTACAGGGCCTGTTTTTTTTTCAATTTGCCGGCAAGCTGAAACAGCTGCTTGTTCTGGCGGTGGGTGAGCTGCAAAAGGTTTTTCTGTTTCTGGATGGTTTCATATTGTGCGCAGCAGTGTTTTACCTGGCTCAACACATCCTGTTCCTGGAGGGGGAGGGTAAGGCAGGCGTGGATTTCCGCAATGTTAATGGCATTGACAAGGGTTTGGATTTCAGATGCCTCTACAATCAGTATCCGCCGGGTATCCGGTGCAATCTGTCTGGCTTGCTTAAGAATGTCATCCCCTTTCATTTTTGGCATTGCATAACTAGCGATAACAAGGGTATAGGCGGGGGCTCTTTCCAGTTCAGAAAGGGCCTCGGCAGCTGTTGAAAAGGTGTTTACCGTGAATCCGTTTTCCCTTAAAAGGGTGTGGATTCTGCTGCGCAAAGCAGGGGCTGATTCAATCACCAGAATTTTATGGGCGTTTGCCTGTGAAATGGTTCTTCCCTCAGCAGCCGGGGTCGGGGTTTTCAGGCATTTCAAATCCGTTCCTGGCGGCAATGTCTGCAAATTGTCTGTAAAGTTCCGATGCCATGGCAGAGTGCAGTGCATGCAGGCGGGTCTGGTCAAGCAGCTGTCTTTTTTGCAAAAAGCTCTGTATTTCCTGGATATGATCCCTGTTGTCAAATGCTTTTTCAAGCCGGGCGGTTAATTCGGCAATCCGCTCCTGTTTGCCGAGAATGGCTTTCTGATGCCGGTCGGTACCTTTTTTCAGGGCCACATTCAGCCTGTAAAGCACGGCATTCTGTTCTTTGGCAAGGGCGAACAGCCGGTGGTTCTCCATAATGAACGCATGCTGTTCAAGTCCGTTTCTGATGGCTTCCGAAAAAGTTTTCGTATCCCATGGTTTGGAAATATACCGATGGATAGCGCCTTTATTCAATGCCTCGGTGACGGCATCCATGTCTGCATAACCGGTGATGAGAAACCGGATGGTATCCGGGGTGATCTCTTTGGCTTTTTCAAGAAGCTCCGATCCTTTCATTTCCGGCATCTGCTGGTCTGAAATGATCAGGGAAAAAGCGGTGTCAGCAGTGGTGATTTTTTCAAGGGCCTGTCTGCCGGAGGGTACATAGACAGATTGCGCACCGACCTGTTTTACCAGATGCCCAAGGGCTTTTCCGACAATTTGGTCATCATCGACAATAAGAACTGTATGATCAGATGTTTTTTGCATGCTTTTTCTTAGAATAAAGTTATTGCTGACAACCAGCAGTCTTTTACAGACAAAAAAAAATTGCATTCACATACAATACCATCTACTATACATGAATGATAGAAATTATAACATAAAAAAAATACAGTGCTAATGCAATAGCGACCTGAAGAAAACAGCAATTCAAAGAAGGTATTACACAATAACGTCCCATAACCGATTTGCAAAGTCAAAATTCAACAATGATTCCAGCGGTTGAGAGGAAATAAAAGCACCATGCGAAACACATTTTTCACAAGCTGTATCATACTTTTGTGGCGCAGAGAACAGCATGTCTGTCCCGGTTTTCAGACTGACCAAAGGGGGTGGAGCAATTATGAAAATTCTTGTTGGTGACAATCAGGCTGAAAAGGAGATTCAGGCCCGGCAGCAGGCTGAAAAAGCCCTTGTAAAAAGCAAAGAAAGGCTGGTGGCAGCCCAGCGCTTGGCAAAAATGGGAGATTACAGATGGGACCTGGAAACCGGCGATATCACCTGGTCTGATGCCCTGTTTCATCTGCTGGGATATGAAACATCGGAAAATTTTGACTACGAAAAAATTAATGCACAGGTCCACCATCCGGATGACCTGGAGCAGATTACAAAATGGCTGAACACGCAGATCGCATCCAGATCAGACACGCTGCCCCCCTATGAATACCGGCTGGTGCACAGGGATGGCACTGTTATATATGTGCGCACCATTGGTGAAATTTACCGGAGACCCGGAAAAAAACCCATCATTTTTGCCACAGTACAGGATATCACCGAATCCAGACAGGCGGATGCTGAAAAAGAAAAGCTCAAGGCCCAGCTTTTCCATGCCCAGAAAATGGAATCTGTGGGCAGGCTGGCTGGTGGCATTGCACATGATTACAACAACATGCTCAGCGTGATCCTGATGTATTCAGAAATGGCCCTGGACAGAACACATCCGGATGACGATCTGCACAAATACATTACAGCGATCCTGAATGCAGCCCGGCGGTCCACGGATATCACCCGGCAGTTGCTGATTTTTGCCCGTAAACAGACAGCCACCCCCCGGATTCTGGATCTGAATGCCACCATCACGGACATGCTCAAACTGCTTCGCAGGATAATCGGCGAAGAGATTGCCCTCAGCTTTGAGCCGGGCGCAGATGTATGGCCCGTGAAAATCGATCCCTCCCAGGTGGACCAGGTGCTGGCCAACCTGCTGGTCAATGCCAGGGATGCCATCACAGGTACCGGCAAAATCACCATCCAGACCGGTATTGAAACCTTTGATGCCGCAAACTTCGCAGGGCATCCAAAATTTTCTCCAGGAGATTATGCTGTGCTGTCTGTGCAAGACGACGGCAGCGGCATGGACAAAGACACCGTAGAGCAGATTTTTGAACCATTTTTTACCACCAAGGATGAATCAAAGGGCACAGGACTTGGACTGGCAACGGTGTACGGTATCGTCAAGCAGAATGACGGGTTTGTCACTGTTCACAGTGAACCGGCAAAAGGCACTATGTTTAAAATCTTTCTGCCCCGCCATGGGGACTTGGTTGACAAAGAGATGGATCAGGATACAACACGGATTCCCCAGGGAAAAGGGGAAACCGTGCTGCTTGTCGAGGATGATCCTCCTGTTTTGAAACTGGCCGGAACGGTTCTGGAAGCGCTGGGATACAAGGTGCTGACAGCTGCCACCCCGAAAAATGCGCTGGCACAGGCAAAAACATACCCTGAAAAAATCCACCTGCTGCTCACAGATGTGGTCATGCCTGAGATGAACGGCAGAGAACTGGCCGAGCATCTGCGTTATCTTCGTCCGGACACAAAAATTTTGTACATGTCCGGCTATTCAACCAACGTCATCACCGACACAGGGGTGTTGGAAAAAGACACCGCTTTTATCAACAAACCGTTTGCTGTGAGAGATCTGGCTGTAAAGGTACGGGAGGTCCTTGATGGCAGGATCGAAAGATAACTTTTATCCAATGGTCAGGCGGTTGCGGCCTGCTTCTTTGCTCTTGTATAGAAGGATATCCGCCCGTTTGATCAGGTTGTCCATGGTATCGTCTGCATTGGCAACAGCAGCACCGATGGAAATGGTCACATGGTGTTTTTCTGTGCCCCGGACCAGATAGGCGCTTTCAACCAGCGCCCGGAGCCGGTTTCCCATTTTTTCCAATGCTCCGGCATCGACATTGCGGATGATGCCGATAAATTCCTCACCGCCCCATCTGCCGTATATATCAAAGGGCCTGGTGTTGGCGGTGAATGTGCCGGCCAGAAATTTCAGCACATCATCTCCGGCATCATGGCCGAACTGGTCATTGAATAGTTTAAAATGGTCGATGTCCATGAACAGTATGCCAAAGGGCAGGTTGTACCGTTCTTTTTCCCCAAATCGGGCGGCCAGTTCTCTTTCAATATAGCTTCTGTTTGCCAGGCCGGTCAGATGGTCAAGATATGCCAGTTTTTCCAGCTCTTTCACCCGCACTGCATTGGCTGCAAAGTCGCTGATATCGGTAAACAGCTCGATGCCGCCTATAACTTTGCCGTATTGGTCCGTTATGGGGCTTACCCTGACCAGCACCGGCACCCGGTGGCCTTTTTTGTGATGCAGCCAGACCTGGGCCTCGCGCATTTTTTCGTCGGCAAGGGTATGGGCCAGGGGGCACATTCCGCTACATAGCAATTGGCCCTGCTCATCCACATGGGTGAGAATATTATCACCACAGGAAGTGCCGATCACCTCTTTGGCGGAAAATCCGGTAATCCTTTCCGCAGCATTGTTCCAATATGTTATGATCCGGTTGTTGTCAACAAAATACAGACCATCGTTCAGGTTTTCAATAATTCTCTGATAGGCATTTTTGTCCAGTGTCATCTTAAACCTCATCCACTTTTTCCGGATCTGACAGTAAATATTTTTGCCCTTGTGCAGGCCTGAATTCACTTTACCAGGGTTTCCCGGGTAAGGCAATAGAGCAGGGCAATGCACACAAGGCACAGACTGCACAATCCAAATGCCAGGTGAAAGGCGGGCAGGGTCAAAGAGGCGCCAGGAAAAAACCGGGCCATCACATGGCCCATACCCTGGAGAAACACCGCCACCCCGGCCATGGTGAAAAAATTGATTCCGGTCATGGCCATGCCGGCATTGGCCCGGGGCACCTGTTCCTTGATATGGGCGTACATGACCTGGCCCGAACCTGAAGCCAGACCAAAGGAAAAAAATACCAGAAATACCACCCACACACCGGTATCCGGGGAAAGTTGGTTCATTCCCAGCAGCAGCCCCGTCATACAGCAGATGCCGGGAATGATGATCTTTTTCCGGGATACCACCAGGGAATCAGACAGCCAACCGCACAAGGGACACCCCAGAATCAGGCCGATGCTCATCAAAAAAAGGATATTGCCGGCCGTGACTGCGGACAATTCCAGTACATGGATGAGAAACGGTCCTGCCCACAGGGCCTGGACAGCCGCATAGATCCCGTACCGGCAGAAGGTGGCCGCTGAGATGATCCAATAGTCTTTTTCGTGAAACAATGCCCAGGCCCGGCCAAGGGTCTGGGATACACTGGGCCGGATATCCGCCCCGTCTGCCGGCGCCGCGGCCCTGTCTTCAGAGCCCCGGGGGCCTGATTTGCCTTCTGCACCGTCTGCATCGCATGTATTTTCTGCGGAGGCACCGCCTGTAATGTCACCGGCCCCTCCGGCATCCGCCCTTGGCCGGTCTTTGATCACCGCCAGAAACACAAGGGCAAGGGCAAAAGTAAACCCTGCAATGATAAGAAAGCTGTGCCGCCACCCCACAAGGCTGACCATGAGCACCAGAGGGGTGGCTGCGGCGATGTTTCCCAGGGTCCCCAGGGAAACCACCACAGCGGAAAGGGTGGCAAACTGCCGGGGTTCAAACCAGACAGTGAGCAGCTTCAATGCCCCCATGAAATTGCATGCCATGCCGACCCCCAGCAAAACCCGGCCAAAGGTCAGCCAGCCCGGTGTGGTGCCCAGGGCAAAGATAACCGCACCGATCACTGACAAAAGTGTCAGCGCGGTCATGGCAATTCTGGGTCCCACTGTGTCCAGAAAAATGCCCACCGGGATCTGCATGATGGCAAAGGCATAGAAAAATGCGGCAGATATCCGGCTCAGATCCAGGGCGTTCAATCCCATCTCCTGCATCAGATCCGGGGAGATCACCGCCACCGATGCCCGGTAGAACTGGGACATGGCAAACATGACCGCCGCAAGGATGACAGTGGTGAAAAGCCAGGTGCGTGAATGTTTCATTGAATTTTTATTATATTCATGCGTTTCAGGGATGTAAAGTGAAATATATTCTGCTGCGGCAAGGCGGCAGGTAAACTATTTAATCCATAATAGAACCCCGGTTTTCCGGGCGGTTTACAAATCAAAACAGAAGGTGTAAGAACCTGATGGATGATCAACAGATACCACAAGGAAACAGACACCATGAAACAGATCGATTTGAGAAGCGACACTGTCACCCGGCCCACCCCAAAGATGCTGGAAGCCATGATGGCCGCCCCGGTGGGAGATGATGTGTACGGCGAAGACCCCACCGTGAACCAGCTGGAACAGACCGCGGCCCGGATGACCGGCATGGCGGATGCCCTGTTCTGCGCTTCCGGTACTCAGACCAACCTGGTGGCCCTGCTGAGCCATTGCCAGCGGGGGGAGGAATATATCGTTGGCCAGACCGCCCACACCTATAAATATGAAGCCGGCGGCGGAGCAGTTCTGGGCAGCATCCAGCCCCAGCCTCTGGATTTTGCGGATGACGGCACGCTGGATCTGGCCACAGTGGAACGGTTCATCAAGCCGGATGATTTTCATTTTGCTAGAACCCGGCTGTTCTGCCTGGAAAATACCCAGGCCGGCAAAGTGCTCCCCATGGCCTATCTCAGGGAAGCCCGTTCTCTGGCAGACCGCCATGGTCTCGGGTTTCACCTGGATGGTGCCCGGGTGTTCAATGCTGCCGTGAAACTGGGAAAAGACGTCAAAGAGATCACCACCCTGTTTGATTCCGTATCCTGTTGCCTGTCCAAGGGGCTGGGTACGCCGGTGGGATCGGTGCTGTGCGGGTCAAAGGATTTCATTGCCCGGGCCAGGCGGTGGCGCAAAATGGTGGGGGGCGGCATGCGCCAGGCAGGCATTCTGGCGGCAGCCGGTTTGTATGCACTGTCCCACAATATCGACCGGCTGGCAGATGACCATGCCAATGCGGTCCGCCTGGCAGAAGGGCTTTCCGGCATCGATGCCATCCATATCGATGAAAAAACGCTCCAGACCAATATGGTGCTTGCGGACATTGACGCGGACACGCAGGCCCTTGTGAAACACCTGGCAGACCGGAACATCCGCATCAGTCCGGGCAGCCCCGTGCGCCTGGTAACCCACCTTGACATCGATGCAGAGGATATCGACCGGGCAGTGGCAGGGTTCCGGTCCTTTTTCTGAATGCTTCTGAAATAGTATTGCAATCCCGCCCAAAGGTGATTTTCTGATTGAAATCGTCACCTAAAGTGGGGTCAGGCTTGGCTTATTGCGGCCTATGCAATAAGCCAATGACCCAAGGCTTTTTTTGTCAATGGGTGAGGATCTTGCTGATAAAATCCGCAGCCCGGTGGGTCTGGGGATTGTCAAAAAATTCATCCGGACTGCCGGTTTCAATGATCTTGCCGAAATCCATGAAAAGAACCCGGTCCGCCACTTTTTTTGCAAATCCCATTTCATGGGTGACCACGCACATGGTCATGCCCTC
>JAABTU010000069.1 GCA_011389715.1 Desulfotignum sp. | reverse complement strand
TCCGGGTCAAGGGACTTTTGATGATGGGCCTGCCCGGAGAAACAAGACAAAGCATTCAGAAAAGCAAAACATATGTGAATTCTCTGAAGCTGAGTGATTTCAACCTGGCCAAATTTACCCCTTTCCCGGGGTCGCCCATCTATGATCAGATCCAAAAAACAGGGCCGGTAATGGGCAATTTTGATGAGAATTGGGAAAAAATGGACTGCATGCAGTTTGTATTTGTCCCAAAAGGTATGACAAAGGCGGAACTGGATGAAGAATTTATCACATTTTACAAAACCCATTTCATGAGACCTGGGGTCTGGATAAACTATGTCAGCATGCTTTGGAAATCTCCGGATTCATGGAAAAGATTTTTAAAAGATCTGTTTGGGTTTCTCCGGTTCGCCCTGGCTGATAAAAGAAGGTAAATCAGGTCTTTGTTTTGCAAAGACCCCTGCCACCAGATCCAGTCGGATTTTTCATCTTGTCCAGGTTCCAGGGGCCACAGCACCAGCAGGTCCACCCGCTGGCGGCCCAGACCGTATTCCCGCTCGATCCTTCCCCCGGAATTGATGATCCGCTGCATAATGCTGATTCTCTCGGTAATCAAGAAATTAAAAAGGCCCGGCAGTTGCCGGGCCTTTTTAATTTCCAGGTGGTAAGGATAAGTATTGTCAGGCAAGGCCAGTTTAGAAATTAATCTGCCACTTAATACCGTAATAGTTAACTTTGGAATTATCCTGATTCAAATCAATCACACCTATTTCAGGTGTCAGGAAAACACCTGGTGCCAGGAAAATAGTTGACTGGATGTAAAAAGTGTCTGCATCATCCGTAACTGCACCGGCAGTATCCAGCTCGGTTTCCACATATCCGTAACCAGCTTCCAGATACAGTCCTTCTCGGATCTTATAACCGGCAATCACCAAGGCTGCCAAGGCATCCTTGTCAATGACCTTGCCATTAGCAAAATCAAAGACTGCATATCCCCAGCCATCACCATCCAGGGTTGCTGGTGCTGATGCAATCTTGTTATTGACCAAGATATCCGCCATGTTACCCACATTCTGGCCGCCCCAGACATTGCCCTTGAAATAGGCTGCACCCACGTCCAGCCGGCCGCCGATACCCAGTATCCAGGAATCAACCGCATAATCTCTGTTATTGGCTTTGATATCAAAGGTCTGGTATCCCCCGGCAAACCGCAGGTGCCAGTTATTGCCATTGATACCGTGGCGTGCCTGGATCGAAGGCATTTTTGTCTCAGTACTAAACCCATAACCCGCTTGTAATGCCGCCTGGTTGGTATACACGCTTTTCGGTTCCACTGCCGCGATTTCAAATTCCCCGAATTTTAAGCGGACCATGGATTTTCTGCTGCCGTACAGCATGCCGAAAGCGCTCATGTTGATATCACCCTTGTTGAACCCTGCAATATTGTACACCTGGTTGGAATAGGGGAAAAGCAAAGGGGTATAATGCTTCCCTACTCCCAGGGAGCCTGGACCAAAGTCCCATTCACCCCAGAGAATACGAACATTGACACCGCCCAGAGTGCCGTATTCAAACCGGCCGGTCAATTCGTCATTCACTGTGATATTGGCCCCGATACGGGCATTGCCATGCAGATTCTGCTCATATTCTTCAGAATCGATCCCGCCTTTAAACGGGTTTTTCTCAAAATCCGTATAAAAGGTTGACACACGGGCAGACCCGTAAAAATTCCAGTCAGCAGCCATTGCCGGGCCTGCCATGAACACCAGCACTGCCACTGCCACCATAAGTTTTTTCATCTGTTCTCCTTTTTTTAAAAGCGTTCACCAGACAATTGCCTGATTCCCATGCCACCCGGGGTCAAAAAAACAGAGCGTTCCTTTTAATCGTCTGTTTCTCCGACAGAAAAACACCAAATATTATTTTAATAAACGATGTTTACCCACCTATTAATCAGGTTATAGCACCTTGTGTCAATCTTTTTTTGATAATACTTTGTTTTATTGAAAAAAATATGGCCGGAAGAAAAAAACAACAATGGCCCGGTGATGGTAATATCACCGGGCCATTGTAAAAATTCAGGTGGTTGCAGTAGAACAGTGGTGCTTCTAAATCAGATTATGCAAATCCAAATTTAGAAGTTAATCTGCCATTTGGCACCATAGTAGATGGTTTCATCGTCGCCTGTTTCGTCACCGTCAAACATACCGATTTCAGGGGTGATGAACACGCCGGGAGCCAGGGTGATGGTGGATTGTACATAATAGGCCTGCACTTCATCTTCAACACCAAGTACATCGGTTTCTGCCCAGCCGTAACCAATTTCAAAGGCAAACATGTCATTGGCTTTCATACCAGCGGCAAGCATAAATCCAATATTGTCATTGTCGGCAATGTTGTTGTTCGCTGCATCATACACTGCATAGCCGTCATCCCAGGCATTGTCGCCATCTACGGAAACAGCCATCAGGTTACCGGCATTTTCACCGAGATATACATTACCACCCACATAGGCAGCACCGAAATTGACTTTTCCACCAACGGCAACAACCCAGGAATCCACATCATGACCACCCACCTCATAGGACTGGTAACCACCGGCCAGGGCAAGACTGAAGGCATCCATTCTCAGGTCATAACTGACTTCGATGGCAGGAAAATCAACCTCTGTTCCAAAACCGGTACCAAGATTATCATCGTCGACCTCTGTGAATGCAATCTGAAAATCACCGAATTCCAACTGGATCATGGACTGACGGCCGCCGTAAACACCACCCTGGGCCAGCAGATCGTTGTCAGAACCGAAAACCTGGTTGGAGTAGAACATGTTCAAAGGGGTATAGTGCTGACCAATACCCAGCGCGCCTGCACCAAAGTTCCATTCACCCCAGAGGACACGGACATTGACGCCTGTGCCGTATTCAAACTGGCCGGTCAGTTCGTCAGATACCTTCACATTGGCACCGATACGGGCGTTGCCCTGCAGGCCCTGTTCGTAATTTGTGGTATCAGCCAGATCTTCGTCAACCCAGAAGGTTGCAACACGGGAAGATCCGTAAAAATTCCAGTCAGCGGCCGCTGCTGTCATTGCAGAACCTGCAACCAATGCAAGGGCTGCAACAAAAACCATTAATTTTTTCATCTTTTTCTCCTTAAAATTTTTTAAATAACCACCTGAAATTCAGCACCATGCCTTCCTTTTAAGGGCGTGGCACCAAATCAGTTTCTCTTTTAGAGCAGTTTGCATGAACTTGTCAATCTTTTTTTTATATTTTCCCCCATTATTTCAATTCATAGGAAATAATACTGGAGGCTTTGTCTTTGGCCAAAATTGCCAGTTTGGTCTGGGTCACCACTGATACGATAAGTTCTTCTTTGCCATCCCCGGTTATATCGGCAATGGCAAAATCACTGATCCATCCCTGGAGATCGCTGGTGGAAAAAATCGGTGCCAGGGCAATGCCGTTCCAGGAAAGCACCTGGATAGAGCCGTTTTTGAAGCGTTTGTAACGGCCCATGGCCCCACCGCCGAATTCATTGTTCTGTACTGCCAGAATTTCGGGTTTGTCATCTTCATCCACATCATAAAAACGTATTCTGGGATGGATATAGATCCGTTCCCGGTAAGAGGCATCCGGGTCATTGCTGGGCATAAGCCATACATGGGACGTACCCCCGTATTTTTGTGTGCTTTCCCATTCAATGGTGCCACTGTCACTGGCCACCACCAGGCGGCCGAACCGGTTGGTCATAACATATTCATCAGCAGTATCACTTGTAACAGGTCCTTTGGCCAGTGACAGTACAGAGGTGTTTCTGGGAAACCGCAGCTGCTTCTGCCTGGTATAGGTGAAACCTTCCGCCTGCATAATGGAAATACGCCCGTCAAAGGGGCTGTTACCGGTATACTGGCCCAGGAGGGCAGGGGGGGTGTCCGGTGTCTGGATAACCCGGTAATAATAGGACTGGTTGTCCACCAGGGTCACATAATCGGAACCGTTGTATTCCACCACAAAGGACTGAAGACTGTCCCTGTGAATACTCAGGCTGGTGACAAAGATTTCCGGAAAACCGTTTCCGTTGATATCTGCTATGTCCAGGGATACGATGCGGTTGGTGGAGGAATATTCCAGCTGCTTTTCCAGCACCAGCTGGTTTCCTGACATCTGGTGGATCATAAGGGTGTCGTCTGTGGCTGCCACCACCTGGATGGTGCCGTCCTTGTTCAGATCTCCTGCTGCCATGGCAGTGATGACCTCTTCAAGGCTCAGGTGGGTGGCAAAGCCTTTGCCACCTTGCTGCTGCAGGTTGACAAACCCGCCCTGGTAAGCAGTGCCCTGCCCTGTGGTCTGAAATCCTCCCGGTGCCTGGGGCCCTTCCGGGGTGGGCTGGACATATAATTCATTGGCAATGGACCGGTTGAACACCTTCTGGTTGATATCCCCGGCAAAGGTGTTCACCAAAGGAATCACATCCCCCATGTTGTTGCTTTGTTCAAAAAAGGTCAAAGCAGGTTTGTCTTCTGTGACATCCACCATGGCGGCATCCAGGCTGACGCTTTCCCCGAAATGGGTCAGGCTGCCGAACAGCACATAATCCGCTTCCAGCTGTTCGCCTATGGCCCGGGCCCGGTCCTGGGTCAGGGCCAATGCGGTATCTGCGGATGCCTGTGCCATGGCCGCGTCAACAGTGGCCCGGTCCAGCACATCCACTTTGCCCGGATCGGACAGCCGGGATGACAGCATGGAAAACAGCCCGTTCTGCAGAAAGGTCAGATCCTGGGGGGAATTCATGGCAAAGGGAAGAATGGCAACACTTTTGGGTGCAGCACCTGCCGCCGGGGTGATGCCGGCCAGTATGATTATTGATACTATGCACCCGGATAATACTGCAAATAGTCTGGATTTCAAAACAATACTCCTAAATAATGGTATGGGGTCGATGCCCTGTGTAATATTGTATCCGGCACTATATATCAACCTTACACATCAGACAACCCTTTTGAACAGCTTTTCCATCCGGGTTTTATCAAAGCTCACCATGGTGGGTCTGCCATGGGGGCAGTGAAAGGGATTGTCACAGGCAAAAAGGTCTTTTACAAGGGATGCCATCTCTTGCAGGGACAGGGATTTATTGGCCTGAACAGCATGGTGGCAGGCCATGGTGATAAGACAGTTTTCCAGCCATTGTTCTTTGATGCCGGTGTCACCGGTTTCCATAAGGGTTTCCACAATACCATGCACCAGAGATGCCACCGGTTTTTGCGCCAGAAGACCTGGCACTGCCTTGACCACAAAGGTGGTGCCCCCGAAGGGTTCGATGACCAGGCCCAGGGCTTCCAGGTCCGGAAGGATGCCGGTCAGCAGATCCGCCTCCCCTGCACCAAGTTCCAGGGTTTCCGGCACCAGCAGAAACTGGCTGTCTCTGGGCAGATGGGTGTGCCGGTGTTTGAGTTTCTCATACACCACCCGTTCATGGGCTGCATGCTGGTCTACCAGCACCAGACGTCCGTCCTGCTCGGCTATGATGTAGGTGCCCATGACCTGGCCAAAGATGGCGGGCAGATGTTGTTCCGGAATGTCAGTGTCGGTTTCAGGGGGTCTGCCCCGGGGTGCCGGTGGTGGAACCGGTGCAAATCCAGGAGCAGGTTCAGATCTTCGGCCAGGGCCCCAGGGGATAGCAGACTGAACGGCCTGAAAGTCGGACGGCTGTGCAAATTCTGTTTTTTCCCGGACATCCGACACACCTGATCCGGGCACAGGGCGTGACCCGGCATAGGCGGCGACATTCTGCTGGGCCGTTTTCAGGGCGGCGGCCACGGCTTGTGCCACCGCCTGGTACACCGGCTGGGGAGACAAAAATTTGATCTCCCGTTTGGATGGATGGACATTCACATCCACCTGGTCAAAGGGCAAATCGCAACAGATCACTGCCACAGGAAACCGGCCTTTCATGATCCGGCCTGCAAATCCCCGGAACACCGCTGCCACGACGCCTTTGTCATACACCAGGCGGTTGTTCACAAACAGATAGATCCGGTTGGCAGTGGACCTTGTCACCACCGGATTGGCGCAGACCCCGGATATGTTGATATCTGCCGCCCTGTATGCCAGGGGATACAGCTGGTCTGCCACATCCTTTCCCAGCACCAGCATGGCCCGGTGCAACAGATCCTGGTCAGGGGGAAAATGCCTGACCGGTTTGCCGTTGACAACCATTTTAAATCCCACGCCTGGATTGCCCAAAGCCATGCCGGAAATGGTATCTGTAATATGGCCGGCTTCCGTGGTGTCTGCCTTGAGAAATTTTCTCCGGGCAGGGGTGTTGAAAAACAGGTGTTTCACTTCCACCAGGGTGCCGGCCGGGGCCCCGGTTTCCGACACCTGCAAAAGTTTTCCCCCGGCCATTTCCACCCGGACGGCGGTATCGGCATCTTTGGGTTTTGTCACAAGGCAGAATCTGGAAACCGATGCAATGGAAGGCAGGGCTTCTCCTCTGAACCCGAAGGTGGCAATGGAGAACAGGTCTGTCTGGTCACAGATCTTGCTGGTGGCATACCGCTCAATGGCCAGCAGGGCCTGATCCCGGGACAATCCTGTCCCGTCGTCAGACACCCGGACCATTGACTTGCCCCCTTTTTCAATCTCAATGGTAATGCGGGCAGCGCCTGCATCAATGCTGTTTTCCACCAGTTCCTTGACCACGGATGCCGGCCGCTGCACCACCTCTCCGGCAGCTATCTGGTTGGAAAGGATCTCCGGCAGAATACGGATCACCCCTGAATTTCCTGTTTCACAAACCGCATCAGAAATTCAGAATCTTTCGGATTCAGGTCAAACTTCAGTGCTGCCTCATTGGCCAGTTTGTTCGCCGGTGTATCCGGTGATTTTCTGCGTTCATCACTGACCCACTGGATGGCTTTTCTCAGGGATTCCCCCTGGGGCTGGACATTGCTCATGGTTTTTTCCTTTTCATCTTTAAAGGGTTGGGAACCGCCGGTTCAGGCAAAGGGACTTTTCAATCCCGTATCCGGCCCGCACCAGAGACAGTTCATCAAACCGGCCTGCCATCATCTGAATACCGATGGGAAGGCCGTTTTCTGAAAATCCGCCGGGAACCGATATGCCGGGCACCCCGGCCATATTGGCGGACAAGGTGAATATATCGGTCAGGTACATGGTCAGCGGATCA
>JAABTU010000068.1 GCA_011389715.1 Desulfotignum sp. | reverse complement strand
CATTTTTTTGAGCCGGTCCTGCCAGAACATAAAAAAGCCTTTTTTCCCGGAAGGGGTTTGTCCCTGATCCAGAAGGTGCTGGTTTTGTCTGCACACCCGGTTCAAGGCCCGGTCAAACCGGCACCCGGTACAGGAAAAATCCGTGGGGCAATATTTTTTCGGGACCACCCCCGCCTGCATCCACAGGCACTGGGGGGCGGTCCGCTGTGTGGTTTGAAACTGTTCCATGGGATTTCTCCTCAATCAAAAAAAAATTACAGAAAGGTCCGGGTCAGCCGGTCCCATCCCAGGGCCGGCAGGCCGCCGAATACATCTCTTTGCAGCACACCGCCGTCAGCGGCCAGGGGGCCTGTGATCTCTTCAATCATTTGTTCAAGGGTGGTGACGTCATTGTCCAGCCAGGCGATGCTGGTTTCATCATCCATCAGGTCCTTTACCGCGCCTTTGATATCTGCATTGTGCACCGTGAACAGCCAGCCGTCGCCGTAAGGGTGATCCTGTGAGAGATCAGGCCGGGATCTCACGGTTTCATTGACCCGGGTGATCACCCCGTTCACCGGGGAGCGGACATCTGCCTGGTTGTGTTTGCGGCGGATACCCCAGCCGGCCCTGGCCAGGTTCAGCTCCTGGCCGACCAGGGGCAGGTCGAATCCGTCCGGACCTCCCAGTACCTTGAAGGAAAAATCATCCATACCCACCCGGATGACACCGCCGCTGTCAATGGCAGCCCAGGTATGGCCGGAATGGAAATAATAACCGCCGGCCAGGTCAAATCCTTTGACCCGGGTGGTTGTAACGGGTTCATGGCCCCGGGCAGGGGTCAACGCGTCCTCAAGCATCTGGTCAAACGCGCACCGGTCGCAGTTGTAGTTCATGGGGCAGGTGCGCATGTCAGCCCGGCCGGTCATGGCATGGCGGCAGATGCGCCGGCTGCCGGGCTGCCGCCGCATCGCTTCCTGCCAGGTGAGGTGTTTGCCGGCGGCAGCGGCCTTTTCCATGGCAGCATCATATTTGCACCCGGTGCAGTCATGATAATGGGTACAGTTTTTTTTGGTCGTCACTCCTGCCTGCATCCAGATACAGGGACGCGGGGTGCTGCCTTTGCCGATTTCCCAGACAGGGCTGGTTTTTGAAACATCTTTTTTCAAAACAGAGCTTGTGGTTGTGGTTGTCATGGTGTACCTCCTTTGGAGTTGGTTAACTATTTTTCTTCCAAACCGTTACCGGATATAAGAGCAAAAACAATACCAGGGTCTGGACCGGGGACAAAAAAAACTGAACACCTGTGATTTCATGCGGGTCTTTCGATATCATCTTCACGGCCAGGCAAAAATACGGGGAGGCGGGAAATGGCGGATTTTTCAACAGTGGTTTGTCCGGAACTGGATAAAAAGCGGGGCATCCACTTGACATCAGGATGTTTGATGAATTGTGGAATTTTACGACACCGTTGTGGGAATTTGCAGCAATTTATCCTGGAATATATTTGGGTTTGTGCAACTGCTTCCTGAAGACCGCCCCTGTGGGTATCCTGTGCCCGTCCCGAGATCCGGATGGCCTGTTGCCGAAGGGCATGGCATGCAGAATGCAGGCAATATGTGTTCTCAATGCTGTGCAGATTTTTCGAACCGGGCCATCCAGCTCTGACGGTCCGTTCACAGGATACCCACAGGGGCTTGCCTGCCGTAACAATTTGGCTTTTCCTGTGGTTTTCCTGCATACGGACTGAGCCTGTCAGGGGGGATGCCGGGCATTGCGGCAGGGTAATCGCATGTAGATGCAGCGTTACAAATATTGAGATAGCCCCCTGAGGGTGCCGTGTGACAGGACCGTCAGATGCCAATCTCGGGCCGGTCACACCGCTACCCTCAGGGGGCGGGTATCAAGCAGCTGAACAGGAAGTTGTTACATCCACTGCCCCTAAGCGTTGCAGAAATTGCGCTTGTGTTTTTGGCCGGGCCTGTGATAGAAAAAAAGTATATTTTCCATTTGTTGAAAAATGTGCAAGGGGTTTTTCATGGCCGGTGTTCCCCAGAATGAATTTGCGACAATCCTCAACGGAATCAGGGATTTTATTCTCATTATTTCTCCGGACCAGAAAATTCTGGAAGTGAATGAAGCGTTTTTAAAGCACATGCAGTATCGCCGGGAAGATGTGATCGGTAAAAAATGCTATGAGGTGTTCCAGCGCATTACCCGGAAAAGCTCCAACTGCCATGAACGCTGCCCCCTGGATCAGGTGGTCAAAAAAAGGCGCCACTGCCAGGTGGAACTTTCCCGGGTGGACCAGAAAGGCAAAATCTGGTACACGGAACTGACCATTTTCCCCATCTGGGAAAAAAAAGGCAAAATTTTAAAATTTATCGAAATCAGCAGAGACGTCACCAAACGCAAATCCGATGAAAAAAAGACCAGAGAACACCTGCAGAAAATGGTAGAGGAGCGCACCCGGCAGTTGAAAGAATCCCATGAGCAGCTTCTGCACCAGGACAAGATGGCATCTCTGGGCAAATTGTCCTCTTCCGTGGTCCATGAAATCAACAACCCGGTGGCAGGCATACTCAACCTGGTGCTGCTCAGTAAGCGGATATTAAAAGAAGACAGCATCACGGAATCGGAACTGGATGTTTTTCAGCAATACCTGGATCTCATGGAGACCGAAACCCGCCGGGTCACCCGCATCATCGGCAATTTGCTGGCCTTTGCCCGGCAGTCCAAAATCGAGGTCACCCGGTTTGACGTCAACGAACTCATTGAACAGACGTTGATGCTCAACGCGAACCTACTGCGCCTCAACAAGATCCGGATCATCGAGGATCTGGAAAGAAACCTGCCCCTGATAAAGGGTTCGGAAGACCAGATCCAGCAGGTGATCATGAACCTGATCTCCAATGCCGTGGAGAGCATGGCCCAGGCCCAAAGAAAACGGCTGACCCTGAAAACCTGCAGCACCCCGGACAAGAATGCCGTGAAAATGCAGATCACGGATACCGGCGCCGGTATACCCAACGCATATATTTCCAAAATATTTGAGCCGTTTTTCACCACCAAGAAGAAAGGCAAAGGCGTGGGCTTAGGGCTGTCCGTGGTCTACGGCATCATAGAAGATCACGGCGGAAAAATGTATGTGGATTCAACCGAAGGCCAGGGCACCTGTTTTACCATTACCCTTCATACCGCCGGCCCGTCCTGAAGCATCACCATCTCACAGGGTTTCTTTTTCCAGCAGATGAAAATACTCCCCTTTGGTCTTCACCAGCACCGGGTGGCTGCCCTGTTCCCGGATCCGGCCGTCCCTGAGCAGCAGGATATGGCCGCAGTGCCGGATGGTGGACAGGCGGTGGGCGATGATAATGGACAGCCGGCCGTGCATGAGCCGGTTCATGGCCTCGTGCACCGCCTGTTCCGAACCGGAATCCATGTATGAAGTGGCCTCGTCGAAAATGATCAGGTCCGGGTCACAGGCAAAGGCCCTGGCAATACACACCAGCTGTTTTTCCCCGGCAGACAGGGGCCGTCCGCCCTCTTTTAACAGGGTGTCGGGTCCCTTGAATCTGTCATACAGAAAATGGCAGTTGGCCTGTTCCAGCACTTTTTTCAGGGCAGTACCGTCCAGGGGTTTTTCCGGGGGACAGACATTGTCTCTGACAGTGCCGGAAAAAAGGATGGGGTCCTGCATGACCAGGGCGGTTTTTTTCCGGATATCCATGATGTTGATGGCATCCATGGCCTGGTTGTTGATCAGGATACGGCCGGCATCCGGCCGGTAGAACCCGGTGATCAGGTTGATGATGGAGGTTTTGCCGGAACCTGTCTGGCCGACGATGCCGATGGATTCTCCTTTTTGAAGGTCAAAGCAGATATCCTTCAGCACAGGTGTCTCCCCGTCATAGGAAAAGTCAATATGGTCAAAGGCCAGGCGGTCAATGGTATCAATCCGGGTTCTTTTTTTGGTGATGCGCTGACGGTCCCGGGGTTTTTCCAGCACCGTGATGATGCGTTCGGCCGATGCCAGGGCGTTCTGGAGCAGGTTGAATTTTTCCGACAGCTCCCGCAGGGGCCGGAAGAACAGTTTCATATAGGTGAGAAACGCCACCAGTTCGCCGATGGTCATCTGATTGGACATCACCTTGGAACTGCCGGCCCACAGGATGATGGCCGTGCTGATGGTGCCTAAGAATCCGACAAAAGGCATGAACACTGCAAAAATTTTTATCTGGAACATGGCCGCGGTAAAGTGGGCTTCATTGAGCTGCCTGAACCGATTGACAAAGGTATCTTTGCTGCTGGTGGTCTGGATGATCCGGATACCGGAAATCCCTTCTGAAAAGCTGTGGTTGATCTCCCCGATTTTCTGGCGGATGGTGCGAAAGACATTCCGTACGCGCCGGGAAAAACCGGTCACGCTCACCAGGATCACCGGCACCAGCAAAAACAGGTAAAATGCCAGACCGGGATTAAGCATGGCCAGCATCACAAAAATGGCTGCCATGAGTACCAGGTCCTTGAAGATGAACACCAGCACACTGGTGAACATCTCATTCATGTTCTCAATATCCCCTGCCACCCGGGCCACCAGGCGGCCGGAGGCGTTTTTGTCATAATAGGCCACCGGCAGCCCGGTCATGTGAGAAAACAGCGAGCGCCGCAGGTGCAGGATGATTTTCTGGCCGCTGTATTCCATGAACAGGGTCTGGCCAAAATCGATCACAAAGGCTGCGAGGATCACCAGGCTGAATAACACGGCAAATCCCTTGAATTCTGTCATGTGAAACCCTAAAAAAGAGGCGCCGCCCCCGTTTTCCGATCCAAGGACAAACCCGTCCAGGCCTTTTTGAATGAGCAAAGGAATGGACAGCTCAAAGAAGATGCCGGCAAACACCAGCAGGGTGGAGCAGACAAGCATCCAGACATAGGGCCGGATAAAGGGCCACAATGCTTTTGCCAGGACCATGTCTGCCAGGCGGGTCTCTTTTTCTTCACGTTTCATTGGTTTCCTCAAACTGCTGGACCGCAAATGCATCCCGGTAATACCGGCTGGTGATGAGCAGATCCGCATGGGACCCCTGGGCCTGGATCCGGCTGTTTTCCAGGATATATATCATGTCACAGGCAGCCAGTGCAGACAGCCTGTGGGAGATGATGAAGCAGGTGCTGCCCTGTGTCAGGCGGTAGATGCCGTCAATGACCCTGCGGGCGGTCCGGGTGTCCAGCTGGCTCACCGGGTCATCCAGGATCAGCACAGGTTTTTCTTCCACCAGTGCACGGGCCAGGGCCAGCCGTTGCTTCTGGCCACCGGAAAGGGTGACACCTCGTTCCCCCACCAGGGAATCCAGGCCTCTGGGCATGGCGGCAATGGTGTCGGACAGATCACAGGTCTGGATCACCCGGTCCAGGTTTCGGGCATCCAGGTGCCGTCCCATGAGGATATTGTCTTTGATGGTGGTGGAAAACAAAAACGGTTCCTGGGGCATCATGGCGATGCAGGACCGCAGCGTATCCGGGTCCAGGCTGGTGGTGGGGATGTTGTCCAGAAGGATTTCACCGCTGGTGGGATCATACAGCCGCAGGAGCAGATACATCAGGGTGGTTTTGCCGGTGCCGGGGGGGCCGGTGATCCCCACCCGTGTGCCTGCGGGAATGTCCAGGCTGATATCCGACAGCACCGGAGCGCTGTCATCATAGGAAAATTCGGTGTGTGAAAACCGGATATGGCGGTTCAACCGGGGCATTGGAACAGGTTTGTCCGGGCAGGTGATCCGTGGCTGTGATTCCAGCAGGGCGTTGATCCGGCGCAGGGATGATAGGCCCCGCTGGAACAGGTTGGTCATCCAGCCGATGGCAATGACCGGCCAGGCCAGCAGGCCCAGGTACTGGAGAAAAGCCACCAGCTCTCCCGGGCTCAGAGAATTCTGGATCACAAGAATCCCGCCGTAAATCAGGATCACCAGAGAAGAGATATTGAAGAAAAAGCCCAGCAGGGGCCGGAGCAGGGCCGTCACCACGGCCCGCTTCAGGTTTTTTTTATAGTAATCTGTCGCAGCATGGCCCACCCGTTCTGATACCAGGGGTTCAAAATTAAACACCTTGATGATCCGGATGCCGAAAAAACTTTCCCGGATCATTTCGGTGAGCTGTGAAAAAGATTCCTGGGCCGTGGTGTGAAAGTCATGCATTTTTTTGCCCAGATACCGGGTGAAGAAAATCAGGGGCGGCATGGGGATCATGGCCATGGCCGTGAGTTTCGGGTGGGTCCAGATCATGATGGCCAAAATGGCGCCCCCCAGCAGCAGCGTGTCCACCAGCACGATGATACCGAACCCGAAGGCCATGCGCACATGGTTGATGTCCGAGGTGGCATGGGCCATGATATCACCGGTTTTCACCCGGTCATAAAAAGCGGGGTCCAACGTCATGGCATGTGCGAACAACTGGTTCCGGATCCCTTTTTCCAGGTTTCTGGCACTGCCCATGAGCAGTATGCGCCAGGCATAGCGCAGCACCGTCATGACCACGCCCAGGCCCACAATGACCACGCACTGCCGCACCAGCATGGCCCGGTCCAGGCTGTCCGATGCCAGGACATCCACGGCGGATTTGACAATCTGGGGAACGATGAGCTGGGCCCCGTCTACAATGATCATGCAAACCATGCCCAGCAGAATCTGGACCTTGAACTGCCTGAAATAGGGAAGGATCAGTTTCACAATATGTTCCTGAAGCCTGAAGGTGCAGCCGCATCTGTTCGGGTCTGAAAAATCATGGCAAAATAATAGGCCATTTCCGTGTTGTTTTCAATAGCCGGAGCTTCCGGGGTTTTTTCCCAGCAGTCGGCCCAAGGCGATCCTGATGACGCAGCCTTTCTCATTGCGGGTCGGCCCGCCGCTATTTCCCTTGCTGGAACGGGTTATGCAAAATTTCTTATGGCAAATAACCAGAGGTAAACATCAGCCTTGACACACCACCAATTTAATGTATAATCATGGTGTATACATCATATAAGGGACAAAGCATGATAAGGACACAAATATATTTAACAGAGGATCAACGTAACGAATTGGCTGCCATAGCAAAGTCATTTGGGAAAAAGCAGAGCGAACTTATTAGAGAAGCCATTGATAGATTCATTGATCAAGCCGGCAAGAACTACAGGGAGAGAGTGCTCCGTGAATCTGCAGGGATTTGGCGGAACAGAACGGATCTACCCGATTTCACATCAATTCGTTCCGAATGGGATAGGGGGGAATAATGGAGAATCCGATTCTTCTGGATACTGACGTTCTCGT
>JAABTU010000067.1 GCA_011389715.1 Desulfotignum sp. | reverse complement strand
TCCATCAGCAATAGCAGCGCAGCAAAACACAGGATGACGCAAAGTGGGCTTTTCCTACACATGGTAAAAATCCTTTTTATCTGGCTGCTATTCTTCAAGGGTCAAAAGCACCTGGCCTGACTGCACTGTCTGACCCTTTACCACCGGAATGGAGACAATCACACCACTGGCAGGAGACATCACCGGGGTTTCCATTTTCATGGCCTCCAGAATCACCAGGGTTTCCCCTTCGGTCACCGTATCCCCCACATCAAACAGAATCTGGTATACATTGCCCGGCAGCTGGGCCTTGACTTCCACCTTGGGTTTTTCTTTAGGAGGTGCCGCAGACACAACTGAAGGTTCACTGATACCGGTAACATCACCGGTTTCATCTTCCACTGTGACCTCATAGGTTTTTCCATCAACCGTGACCTTATAATTTAAGGAGACCGGGTCTTTTTTTTCTGCAGCAGATGCAGATGGATTGGGAACAGGTTCTGTTCCGGAAGCTGTTTTTGGGGAGGAAGTGGTTTCTGTGGCGGGCTCTGTTTTGGTTTTTTTCTTCCGGACATTGATGGGCCTGTCCCCTTTCAAAAAATCCAGGCCCTTGTTTCCGCCGGGTGTTGCCAGAGCGCCTATGATGAAAATATTTTCATCTGTCACAGGAAGGCCTTCTTTTTCAAGGATCTTTTTTGCCTTGGGAATGCCCGGTTCCAGCAGATCAACCGGATTGCCGTCAAACTTTTTCATGCCCAGCTGTTTTTCGGCAATTTTAACAATTTCCGGGTCAGGGGGCATGGGGGTTCTGCCGAAATATCCCAGCACCATTTTGCCGTATCCGTCTGTAATTTTCTGCCAGTTTCCCTGGGTCACGTTGGCATAGGCCTGCTGGAAATAAAACTGGGACACCGGGGTGACAGATGTGCCGAATCCCCCTTTGGCAATACATTCAGACATGGCCTTGATCACTTTTGGATACAGATGCAAAGTCCCGGTATCGCGCATCATCATGGTATTGGCGGTCAATGCCCCTCCCGGCATGGGGGACAAAATAACTTCAGAGGACACCTTCAGTGCCTCGGGCGGAAAAAAATAGTCTTTCAGGCACTCTTCCTGGATACGGTTGGCTTCCAGAATTTTATCAATATCAATGTCCAGGAAATAATCTGTTCCTTTCAGGGCATGCCACATGGAGATCATATCCGGCTGACAGGTCCCGCCGGACAAAGGGGATCTTGCCAGGCAGACACCGTCACACCCCGCCTCGATGGCAGCTTTGTACTGTGATACGCCGATACCGGCTGTTTCATGGGAATGCATCCATATACCGGTGTCATCTCCCAGCAGTTTTCTGGCTGCCTTTACAGTGTCATACACCTTGGCAGGATTGGAGGTACCTGACGCATCCTTGAAGCAAATAGAGTCATAGGGCACGCCTGAATCCAGTATCTCCTGCAACGTCTTGCGATAAAAATCCGGATCATGGGCCCCGGTGCAGCCGGGGGGCAGTTCCATCATGGTCACCACCACCTGGTGGTGGAGTCCTGCATCTTTGATACACTGCCCTGAATACAGCAGGTTGCGCACGTCATTTAAGGCATCAAAATTGCGGATATGGGTCATACCGTGTTTTTTGAACATCTTTGCATGCAGATCGATCATATCCTTTGGCTGGGCCGAAAGGGCCACCACATTGATCCCCCTGGCAAGGGTCTGGAGATGGGCATCCGGGCCGGCCGCATCCCTGAACCGGTCCATCATGGTAAAGGCGGATTCACCGCAATACATGAAAAGGCTCTGGAAACGGGCGCCTCCTCCGGCTTCCAAATGATCGATACCTGCTTCCACAGCAGCTTCCACAGCAGGAAGAAAATCATCTGTCAGGGCACGTGCCCCGAAAACCGATTGGAACCCATCCCGAAATGATGTGTCCATAATGTGAATTTTTTTCATTGAAACCATCCTTGAGGTATTGGAAAAAGCTTTCAATGCCGCCCTGACCGCGCTCTGTGGGCGGAAATTGCAGCACTGATAACGGCTGTCAGTTTCAGGTGTTCGTCAGGTGCCTGCCTGGGTTTATTCCGTGCAGGTTTTCCGGCACCAGCCTGTGATAATTCTTTTTTTGTGAACGGTGCAAGCAGTTTGGCAAAAAAAACAATAAGAACAAACAGCAGGACAAGAAAAGAAAAAACCACCCCCATACCAAGGAGGGTGAGCTTTAACCCCTGAATAATCATTGATAATTCGTCTCCAAAAATGTTTTTCGGTTTTGATGCAAAGTTATTCCACCCAATTACATACCGGAGATATCCTTTAAAGTAAAGTCGGTAAATGCAGTATTTCGTTGTAAGAATTTTTCTGATCCAGGGTACCTGGCCAGGTAATGCTCCTTTCCATTGGTGCAGACGATCAGACATTTCGCGTCTGCATGCCGGCCCTGCCTGTTTCCAAACCAGACATCAAGATTCCGGTTGCGCGTCTTTTTTCCACATCAGGACAATTCCAAATTTCCATAGATTGACCGCTGCCCGCCTTCTGTGGGGGCCAGCCCTGAACCCACCCCGGCATTTTACATCTGACAGTCCGGTCACAAGACACCAGTAATGGGCCCGTTCCCTATGCGCGGCATCAGATTTACATCCGGTAATCCAGTCTTTCATACTGAGATTGGATAAAAAAACATCCCTAATCAGGTTGCAACACTTTTTTCTTTCTCCTGGCATGATGGTTGCTCAGCACGTTTTCATGCAACAAAACCCACGGCCATTACTTTACGTTATTACAGACAGTTTGCCACCCACAACAAAACTGACACACAAGGAGAGATCATGCAAAAAGCAGAAGCACCCGCGGAAACGCTGATAATCGATGATGACGAGCCTCCCAGCGGCAGGCTTGCCATAGACACCCTGTATCCGGTCCCTCCGTCCGGAATGGACCTCATTCACCTGACCCGCCCGGTATTCATTCTGCCGGCCAAAAAAACAACACCTCCGCGTCACCCAAGACTCCGCCCTGAAATCAAAGCGTTTCAAAAACAGTTTTTTCCCGGCGCAACAGCCCGGGACTGGCATGACTGGCAGTGGCAGGTGCGCCACCGCATCCACACCTATGAGCGGCTCAATCAGATCCTGCCCCTGGGACAGGACGAATATCTGGCTGACAACACGGTCCAGCTGCCCCTGAGTATCACCCCCTATTACGCCAGCCTGCTTCCCAAAGATGTGCCGGATCATCCTTTGCGGCGGTGCGTGGTGCCCACGGCCGGTGAATGGGTCAAAATGCCCTGTGAGTCTGACGACCCTCTGGGAGAAGACTATCAGAGCCCGGTGCCCGGGCTGGTGCACCGGTATCCGGACCGGGTTTTGTTTCTGCTCACCGATTTCTGCTCCACCTACTGCCGGTACTGCACCCGGTCCCGGGTGGTGGGCCATGGCGGGATCCGTGCCAGCCGGGCCCGGTGGGAAAAGGCCATTGCCTATATTGCCGCCAGCCCCTGTGTCCGGGATGTGCTGCTGTCCGGCGGAGATCCTTTGACCCTGAGCGACGACCGGCTGGAATGGGTGCTCTCCCGGCTGCGGCAGATTCCCCATGTGGAAATTATCCGCATCGGCACCAAGGTGCCGGCGGTGCTGCCCCAGCGCATCACCCCACGGCTGGTGAAAATGCTCAAAAAATATCATCCCCTCTGGATGAGCCTGCATTTTATCCACCCGGACGAATGTACACCCGACACCCGTGCTGCCTGCGCCCTGCTGGCAGATGCCGGGATCCCTTTAGGCTCTCAGACCGTGCTGCTCAAAGGGGTCAATGATTGTGTCCAGACCATGACCGAGTTGATGCACCGGTTGATGACGCTGCGGGTCCGGCCCTATTACCTGTACCAGTGTGACCCCATCTCCGGGTCCGGCCATTTCAGAACCTCCATCAATCAGGGCCTGGAGATCATCCGTGGCATGCGGGGATTCACCACCGGGTATGCCGTGCCCACCTATGTGGTGGATGCCCCGGGCGGCGGCGGCAAAATACCGCTGATGCCCGACTATGTGAGCGGCCATACCGGCGACGACCTGGTGCTGACCAATTATGAAAACAGATCCTTTACCTATCCTGATCCTGGCCTGGAAAGCCTCCAGACCGTGCCGGCGGCAGAATGACAAAAATCGCGGGAGAACAACCAATGATCATCGGATTGACCTATGACCTGCGCCAGGATTACCTGGACAGGGGATACACAGAACTGGAAACCGCGGAATTCGATTCCGTGGAAACCATCGCAGCCATCGAACAAGCCCTGTGCGACCTGGGCTATACCCCGATGCGCATCGGCAATGCCCGGCAGCTCATTGAACAGCTGGTGGGCGGTGCGCGCTGGGACCTGGTGTTCAACATTGCCGAAGGTCTGCACGGCATGGGCAGAGAAGCCCAGGTGCCGGCCATCCTGGATCTGTACCAGATTCCCTATACCTTTTCAGACCCTCTGGTGATGTCTTTGGCCCTGCACAAGGCCATGACCAAGCGGGTCATCCGGGATGCCGGGCTGGCCACGGGACAGTTTTTTCTGGCTGCCGCCCCGGAAGATGCCGGCAGGGTGCCCTTTGCGCCGCCCTATTTTGTCAAACCCGTGGCCCAGGGGACCGGCATGGGCATCACAACCGATTCCGTGGTCCGGCACAGACAGGATTTGTCCCGGGTCTGCCGGGCGTTGATGGACCAGTTCGGCCAGCCCGTGCTCATCGAGCAGTTTCTGTGCGGCCGGGAATTCACCACCGGCATGGTGGGCACCGGCTCCCTTGCAAAAGTGATGGGCACCATGGAGATCATTGTGCTGGCCGATCCGGGAAAGGATGTCTATTCTTTTGAAAACAAAGAAGGATGGAAAGGCCGGGTTCAGTACCTGCCTTTATCGCAGGATGTGGACCCGTTGATCCGGGATGTGGAGGCCCTGGCCCTGTCTGCCTGGCAGGTGTTGGAATGCCGGGACGGGGGCCGCATCGACATCCGATGTGATGCAGAAGGTACCCCCTGCTTTATCGAGGTCAACCCCCTGGCCGGGCTGCGGCCCCATTATTCCGACCTGCCCATGGTGTGTGAATTTTTCGGGACATCCTATGTCCGACTCATCGACATGATCCTGACATCCGCTCTGGCGCGGGTGCCGGGTCACATTCAAACGCCCTGTCCGGAGACGGCATGAACCGCTTCATTGCCGTTGTGCACAATGCCGTGACCGATCCGGCACTGCCGGACGAAGCAGATGTCCTGGTCCAGGTGGATGCGGTATCCACCGCCCTGACAAGCCTGGGATACGATCCCATACCGGTGCCATGCACCCTTGACCTGTCCGCGTTAAAGCAGACCCTTGAAAAGATCGGGCCCCTGGGGGTGTTCAACCTGGTGGAGTCCCTGGAAAACCGGGGCAGCCTGATCCATGTGGTGCCCGCGCTGCTGGACATCCTGGCCGTTCCCTATACCGGGTGCCCTGCCCCGGCCATTTACGCCACCTCCCACAAGGTGATGGCCAAGGAGCGCCTTTCCCTGGCCGGCCTGCCCACCCCTGCCTGGATCAATCCCTTTCCTGCGGACATGCCCTGGCAGGGGGGAATGGACCCGGGGGATGACGGACCTGATGGCGCCGGAATCACTGGAACAAATTCTTCCAGAACTGAATCCACTGGATCCGGATATATCGGAAACGGACATACCAGAAACAGATCTACCAACACCGGATCTGCCCTGAGAACAGAGGATCCGGACCCCCTGTGGATCATCAAATCGGTATGGGAACACGGATCTCTGGGACTGGAGGCGGAAAACCTGGTGACCGGCACGGCAAAATCCGTGACCAGTCTGCTGAAAGAGCGGGCCCCCTCCCTGGGCGGTGCCTGTTTTGCGGAACAATTCATTTCCGGACGGGAATTCAATCTCTCGCTGCTGGCCGGCCGGTCCGGGGTGACCGTGCTGCCGCCTGCCGAGATCCTTTTTCCGAACACCCCGGCAGAACGGCCCGCCATGGTGGGATACCGGGCCAAATGGCACGAAGATTCAGAGGAGTACCGCAACACCCCCCGGCAGTTTGATTTTGCCCCTGCAGATACGCCCCTGTTAGAGGAACTGGAAACCCTGGCCCGCCGCTGCTGGCACCTGTTTCACCTGGCCGGCTACGCCAGGGTGGATTTCCGGGTGGATCCGGATGGCCGCCCGTTTGTCCTGGAGATCAACACCAACCCCTGCCTGTCCCCGGATGCCGGATTTGCCGCCGCCCTGGACCGGTCAGGAATTTCATACACCCACGGCATCCGCCAGATAGTGACCACCCAGTTATGTTCAGAATAAGACGTATCTTTGACGATGCCATCCCGATAAACCAGGATGCCCTCCGCCAGGTCAAAGCCATCCTTCAGAAACGGATTCCTGCAGCGTCGGAACAGGAGATCGCACACCTGGAAGACAAACTGCGCAACCCGTTCCCCCTGCGGTTCCGGCCCATCCTGTTTGTGGCGGAAAACATGCGGCACAAGGTGCTGGGGTTTGCCATGGTCCTGCATGAGCCGGACATCAAATTCTGTTTTCTGGACTGGATCGCCACGGCAAAAGACACCCTGCGGGGCGGGCTGGGCAGTGCCCTGTACGAACGGGTCAGAACCGAGTGTGCCGCCCTGAAGGTCAGCGGGCTGTTCTTTGAGTGCCTGCCTGACACCCCGGGAGAATGCGAACCCGGCCTGATCAAGGACAACATCGCCCGGCTGCGGTTCTATGAGCGGTACGGGGCCCGGCCCATTATCGGCACCGGGTATGAAGCCCCGGTGGATCCGGAAGATACCTGCATGCCGCATCTGGTCTATGACGACCTGGGAAAGGACACCCCCCTGGCACGCTCCCACGCAAAAAAGGTGGTGCGGGCCATTCTGGAGCGCAAATACAAAGACCTGTGCCCGGCCGCATACGTGGAACAGGTGGTGGCCTCCATCCGGGACAACCCGGTGAAGCTCCGGCCCTTTTGCCATGTGCGGCCCCACAAAACCCGCCGGGCCGTCCATGACCGGTTTGCAGAAAAAATCGTTCTGGTGGTGAACCAGGACCATGAGATCCACCATATCCATGAACGCGGGTATGTGGAATCCCCGGTACGCATCACCCGGATCCTGTCCCACCTGGAAAAAAGCGGCCTGTTCGAAACCCTGGAAACCCGGCCCTTTCCCGACATCCATATCCACGGGGCACATGACGCGGATTTCATCGATTACCTGGCCCGGGCCTGCGAAGAGGTGCCGGCAGACAAATCCCTTTACCCCTATGTATTTCCCATCAGAAACAAGACCCGGCCGCCCAGAGAA
>JAABTU010000077.1 GCA_011389715.1 Desulfotignum sp. | reverse complement strand
GCCACATGGCAGAACATGCCCGGCATCAGGGGCGGACGTTCGCCCGGAATCGCATCTTCATAGGGCCGGTCCACCACAGCTATCACCTGAATTTCCCGGGTGCCGGCGGCTACCGATTCCCGGAACCGGTCGATGCGCGCCTCCCAGGTAACAGACCAGTCCGTGTTCTGGAGGGTGACCACTGCTGTGATGCCGGCAAACACCTGTGTGAAAATATCGGTTTCCAGGCCTGGCTGCAGCAGACCCCTGGTACGTTCCCCCAGCAGGTTGCGCAGTGTTTCCATGCGGAACCGGGCATTGATCTGGGTGGCCGCGATGCCATGGGCCTTGAATAGCGCTTGACCCGCCCCCACAAACTGGCCGGGCTCGATGGCCACATCCGCCAGCCGGCAGTCAAACGGGGCATGGATCTGTGTTTTGTCCAGGTCGATCTGTGCCTGTTTCAGGCTGGCCTGGTGCATGTCAAGAGCTGCGTGCAGCGCTTTTCGCTGGGAGGGGATCAGGGCCAGGGTGTTTTTGCGCTGCTCCAGGGCCTGTTTCTGGGCAAGAAAACTTTTTTCTTCCCGGTCCACCGCATCCTGGGATACGGCATTGCGTGCCACAATCTGCTGCTTTCGTTCCAGCATTTTTTGAGACAGGGCCAGAGACTGCTGTTCAATGGCAATAATCTGCCGGGTGTTTGCTTCATTCTGGGTAAATTCTGCAAGTTTTGCCCGGGTTTCTGCGATCGTGGCCTCCAGGCGGGATACTGCCAGACGGTATTCAGTGGAATCGATCCGGACCAGCAGGCTGTCTTGTTTTATCAACTGCCCGGGCAGCAGGTTCGGGTGGGTGGCGGTCACCCGACCCTTCACTTCAGCCACTGCCTCCCACACCCGCACCGGCTCCGCAACCCCGTACCCTTCGGCCCGGGGAACCAGGTCCACCACCGGGGCCGGAATCACCCGCAGGGTCTGGACCGCTTCCTTTATCTGTTTTTGTGACGGGCCTGGTTTGTGGGTCACAAGATAGATGGTCGCAGCCAGGGCTGCAGCCAACGGCACCAGAATCAGCAGGGCCTTTCCCAGTCTGTAAATGATCTGTTTCATAATGCCTCTTTGGGGGTTTGTGCGGCAATGCTTCGTTCATATGCCGGCCAGGCGGATTTTTCATGGGCGGCCATATCAAAGTCTCCTCCTGATACATTCCAGAGAACCGCCGCCGGCATGATCATGCCTAAAAACATGACCGCAGCATTGGCAGGGGCCACATCCATTCGGATGGTGCCGTCCTGCCGGCCGGATGCAATGATGGTTTCTATCTCTTTCAGATAGGAGGTGATGATCTGTGCCACCCTGGCCCTGCGGTCCGGCTGTCCGTAATACACGGCATCGGAAAACACCACATGGGGGATAGCCTGGTTTTCGCTGAGCATGGCGGTGTGGCGCGTGAAAAGCAGTTTGAGCTGCTGCAGCGGGACCGGGGTCTGCTTCCGGACATGGGTCACATTGTCCAGAAGTCTTTGTCCGATCAGATCCAGCACGGCATCCAGCACCGCATCCTTGCTGGTGAAATGGCGGTACAGTGCCGAGGGCACAATGCCCACCCGCCGTGCGATTCCGGCAATGCTCAATCCGATCACCCCGCTGTCATTGATCAGGTCAAGGGCTGCCTGGGTGATCTGTTCCTGGCGCTGACGGGTTTGTATTTTTGGTGCCGACATAGGATACTCCGAAAAGAATTGTGATTCACAATTCACATTTTACGGCAGAAGATGCCTTCTGTCAAGCTTGGCTGTCAGAAAATTATTGACGCGATTTTCGTGTTACACTATTATTGTGTTGTATGTATGGCTTTGGGAGGGAAAATGAAAAACGTTACCATTACATTAGAGGAAGAGGTTGCTGACTGGTCAAGGATCAAGGCGGCAAAAAACCGGGTCAGCGTATCCCGGTGGATCGGAACCATATTAAAGGAAAGAATGCGGGATGAAGCAAGATATCGACAGGCAATGAATCAATTTCTTTCCAGTCCGCCGGTATTGCTGAAAAAAGATGGCAGGTATCCCTCCAGGAATGATCTTTATGAAAGATAACGGCAGCATTGATCGTGTCCGCAGCAATCAAAGCAAATTGTTCCATACTGCTGTCGGAGGATCTGCAGCACGGGCAGCAGATCCATGACCTGACCATCATCAATCCATTTCAGCGGGATGCCGGGGAGATGTTATTGTAACAGCTATTTTGTGCTGTCACCGATCAACGGCAGTTCCTTTTCCAGGGTGAAATAGACCAGGAATTTGGGTTCCAGGTTTTCATCGGTGTATCTGCGGCGTTTGATTTTGCCCACCAGCTCCGGATTTTCTTCCTCTCTGACCTTTTTTAAAAACAGGCGCTTTCCCTTGTAACCGGGTCCGTTTTCAATGAAAAGAAACGAGGCATGGGGATTGGATGTCAGGTTGTGGTGGGTGAGCCGGTCCCGCATGATAAAGGCCAGTTTATCCTCTTCTAGAAAATGGGGACGGGAATAGATGGCGGCATCCACTTTGCCATCGCTGTCTGCGGTGGCCAGAACCCCGGTGCCTTTGGCGTTTTCAAAATAAAATTTCAAAGCTTTCATGATCGCTCCTTTAGTTCGTGTTTGTGCCATATCAACAAGTGCCGTTAATTCAACAATAGTCATGCCGGCTTGAAAGTAAAGGGTTTCATTGGAGACCTGAATATTTGCTATAGTCGTGTGCGCTTCTATAGGGAGCGCCCCTGGTGGTGTCCTGTGAATGGACCGTCAGAGCCTTAAGGGGGCCTGGTAAAATATGCCAGGATGGTTTTCAACCAGAGGGCGGGTTGCCGCACTTTATTGTTCTTATGCAAACAGGCCCCCGCAGATCTCGGGCCGGGCACAGGACACCACCAGGGGCAAAACTTGAGACAGAGTGCTGCACAGAGCGATTGAAAACCTGGCATGCTTATGGCAAATATCCAGTTGGAGACGGTGGGTGACAATTTCCTCTTCCTTCAGGCTGAGATGCCGTAGAACCCCCAGAGCATGAACATGACCACGGCCATGAAAATGATGGTCATTCCGGTGCCGGCCCGTACATAATCTTTGACCCGGTATCCCCCGGGCCGCATGATCAGGGCATTGACCTGATGGGTGGGCAGGATGAAGGTGTTGGAGGCGGCAATAGCCACCAGCATGGCCGCTATCCTGGGATCGGCCTGGCACTGCACCGCCATGTTCATGGCCAAAGGAATCATGAGTACGGTGGCCCCGATATTGGAAACAAACAGGGTAAAGGCGGATGTCAGAGCCCCCACCAGCAGAAAAAGGGTGACCGGGGTTAAAAAATCGTGCAGCAGGTGAACCAGGCTTGCGGCCAGGAATCCGGCAGCCCCGGTTTTTTCAAAGGCAATGCCTAAGGGGATGAGCCCGGCCAGCAGGAATACCGTCATCCAGTCCACACTCTGGTATGCCTGGTCCAGGGTCATCACCCGGGTGAGCACCATGGCGACAGCCCCGGTCAGCAGGGAAATAGATAGCTGGATATTGAATCCTAAGGCCATGACAAGAGCCAGGGCCAGACAGGCCAGCGCTTTGACAGCATTTTCCGGATACAGAATTTCTCCTTTCAAATGTTCGGTAAAGGCCAGCAGCGGTTTTTGCCTGATCAGGTGAAATTTTTCCCATTCTCCGTGGAGAAGGACAGCATCTCCGGGCTGGATTTTTATTTCAGATATATTTTCGAGAATAACCTGGTTCTGGCGGTACAGGGCCAGGGGATTCACCCGCAGTTTTTTGCGGAAACCATACTCATGAAAGGTTTTTCCCACCAGTTCAGACCGGGGGGTGACAATGGCTTCGGTGATGCCGGCATGGTCCACGGACAGCACCCCGGACAGTTCGTTAAGTTCGGACCGCAGGGTCCACCCAAGGTCTTGTGCCAGGTCCCGGGCATGCTCCTCATTGCCTACAATACCCACCACATCATTGGGCTCTATCACATCGGCCCGGCCGGGTTCGGTGACCCGGTACCGGCCGCTGCGCTTGGAGATGCAGACCACGGTGGCATGGTATTTCGGCCGCAGTTCCAGTTCTTCCAGCCGCCGGGTGTAAAAATTTGGTGGCACTTTCAGCTCGAACACCTTGCTCACTTCCCGGCCATAGGTACATTCCAGGTCATGGTTCAGCAGGGTGCAGGCATCCTGGACAGGGGCACACTTGGGCAGCACCCAGTTTCCCACTACGATAAAATAGGCCAGGGCAGCCAGGACCAGGGCGATGCCCACCGGTGCCACGGAAAACAGGGAAAAGGGATCAAAGGGTTGATGGGCAACCAGATCCGGGTTGGCACTCCACCAGGAGCCTGCCAGGTCGTTGAGGAGAATCAGGGGACTGGACCCCACAAGGGTGATGCATCCGCCTATGACTGCAGCATATCCCATGGGAATAAGCACCCGGGATATGGGAACGTTCAGTTGCCGGCACATGCGGTTGACAGCCGGCAGAAACAGGGCCGCAGCCCCGATGTTCTGCATGAAACTGGAAATGAGGGCCACTGTGCCCGCCACCAGGGTCATCATCCGCTTCTGGCTTCTGCCTGACAGTTTTATGATCCAGGCTGCCACCTGGTTCATCACCCCGGTTCTGTCCAGGCCGTGCCCGATGATGATCACGGCGATGATGGACACAACCGCATTGGAGCTCAGCCCGCTGATGGCTTCCGCCGGCGTCACCAGTCTTGCCAGGGGCAATCCCACCATGACCAGCAGCCCCACCATATCCACCCGCACCAGATCGGCTGCGAACATGACAATGACACAGACAAGAAATCCGTAAACCGCAAGCATTTGCGGTGTCAGCCCTGTGGGCAGGGCCGTGAGCAGATCAAAGGACATCTAATCTTCCATGTCTGTTTCCATGAAATTGAACCAGTACCCGTTGTTGGAGGCAAAATCCAGCTCGATCTGTACCACTTCCACATGGCGCTGCTCGATTTCATAGAATTTTTTCAGGATATCCTGCACAGGACCCTTCCGGGTTTTCTGGATGGCATCATGGTAAAACCGGCTGGTTTCCATTTCCAGGGCCAGGGCGGCATTCAATACCCGTTTCAGGTCTCCCAGAATGTTTTTGGGAATTTTTTTTGCCATTTCCTGGATCTTTTCCACGTCCCGGGCAGGGAGGGGGATGGCGGTGCCCGGTTTTTTTATGTCCAGCTCTTTATTTTCCCGTAAAATCCCCAGGCTGTGTTCCAGAAAGTTTACATGTCCTTGTTCATCCTCTGCCAATGCCTTGAACAGGGCTTTGCCCTGGTCGTCGTCAATGTTTTCCACAGCAGAGCGGTAGAGGTCCCGGATTTTTTTTTCATACACAAGGGCTGTGCTGAAAATCTCTTCAGATGTCATTTTTTTCTCCATTTCCTAAGATGCGTTGGGCATGGGTAAATATGGCAAAATTGGTCGGCCTGACAAATCCCACCAGGGTGATGCCCATTTCCCGGGCCAGCAGGATGCTCTGGTGGGTGGGGGCGCCTCTGGATGCCAGAATGGGGATTTCCAGGCGCCGGGCCTTGTGCAGGATTTCAGATGATATCCGCCCGGTGCAGGCCAGCATGATGTCGGTGCAGTCTGTTTTTTCCAGCAGCAGGGTGCCCAGCACCTTGTCCACGGCATTGTGTCGGCCGATATCGTCGATAAAGAAATCCGGAAGCCGGCCCCTGATGCTGGCAGCGGCTGAATGCACGCCACCGGTGATCCTGTGCAGGTCGGAGCAGCGCTGGAGCCAGCCGATGACCTGGATAATATCTTTGGCATGCACCCGGCATTGGCTGTCAATGGGGTGTCGGGATGAAAGCTCCATCATGGAGGTGTACATCACCCCTTTGCCGCATCCTGATGTATAAACCCGCTGCCCCAGCAGATCAGGGTCGACGAGTTCTTTGACCTGGATGTCTGCCCGCCATTTTTTTTCGTCCAGAGAAAAAGATGCGATATCATCTGTAGATGAAATAAAGCCGGAGGTGAACAAAAAACCGTATGCATAGGCTTTTAAATGGGAGGGGGTGCACATGAGGGTGGCGATTTCCCGGCCGTTGACCTGAAAGGTTAAGGGCACCTCAGCCGCTACATGGGTGCCTTCTTCCGTCAGCTGGTCATTTCTGTAACGGGTGATGGTATAGGGAACCATCTCCGTCAACGGGGTGTCATCATGCATCCTGGGTTCCTTTGGCCAAAGGCCGCTGGTTATATTACATCAGGCCGTATAAACAGGATATCCTGATACTGTTTATACCATTGGTTACAGGAATTTTAAAGGCTTGTGCAGATTATTTTGCCCTGCTCTTTTGCCGGAAGGCAGCAGAACAGGGCAAAGAGAAGAGCAAAAACCGGTAAAGATCAGTCCATCGGGCTGCAGTCAGCCAAAGTTCTGGGATCGCAATCCATGGTCAGGGCGGGGGCAGGCATCAACTCTTTTTTGCAAAAAGGGCAGAAGGCTGTGGCCACATTGTTGTCATCCATTATGGATTCCGGCTTAAAGGACATTTCAAAACGGGTTGACCCAGGGTAGCTGCAATGTTCATGGGTACAGATATATTTTGTCTGCATTTTCGTATCACTCCTTGTTTAAAATTTGGCAGATCATAACACCAATTTGAAAAAAAATCAATTGGCCATGTGACGATCTTATGGCACATCTGTGTTAGCACCGTGTCAGGATCCGGACATAATCCGGTTAATGCCTGAAAAAAGTGTTGTTCACCCTTTTACCACGGCCAGTGGCAGCAGCCTGGCCACCATACGTGATATGCCGGCCCCATGGACGATGCGTACCACATCAGACACATTTTTGTAGGCTTCCGGCATCTCTTCAGACAGGGTAGACCGGCCCGTGAACCTTACAAGGATGCCTTTTTTTGCCAGTTCATCCCGAATGGATCGGCCTTTGCCTCTTTTTTTTGCGGCTTTGCGACTCAGCAGCCGGCCGGCGCCATGGCAGGTTGACCCGAAAGTTTGGGCCATGGCAGTATCTGTGCCGCACAACACATAAGAGGCCCTGCCCATATCCCCTGGGGTGAGAATGGGCTGGCCCACCTTCTGAAATTTTTCCGGAATGCCGGAAATTCCCGGCCCCAGAGCGCGGGTGGCACCTTTGCGCACCACGCATACCACCTGTTTTTTACCGGCAACCGTATGGGTCTCTTTTTTGGCGATATTGTGGCAGACATCATAGAGCAGGTGCATGTGCAGGCTCCGGGGGCTGATGGACAGGGTTTCCATAAAAACCTGCCTGACCCGGTGCAGCATGATCTGGCGGTTGGTCCAGGCATAATTGGCAGCACAGGCCATGGCCCCCAGGTATTGCTGCCCTTGGTGCGACTGTATCATGGCACAGGCCAGCTGCCGGTCCGGCAGGTGCAGGCCAGACTTTGCCACGCTTTTTTTCATGGCTGCCAGGTGGTCGTCACACACCTGGTGCCCCAGTCCCCTGGAGCCGGAATGCAGCATCACAGTCACCTGGCCCGGAAACAATCCGAAAACCTGCGCGGTGCGGGTATCAAAAATCTCATCCACCACCCCGATCTCCAGAAAATGGTTGCCGGATCCCAGTGTTCCCAGCTGGTTTTTCCCCCGGTCCAGGGCCCGGGGGCTAACCAGATCCGGGTCAGCCTGATCCAGGCACCCGTTTTCTTCGGTATGTGTAATGTCGGAATCCCGGCCAAATCCCTGTGCCACCGCCCAGGTGCTTCCCTGTTTCAATACCTTTTTCAGGTCTGCAGAGCGCAGGCGGACAGGGCCGGTGGATCCCACCCCGGACGGCACTGCCTGGAAAAGTGCATCCGCCAGTGGCGCCAAATGGGAGATGATTTCATTTTTTGTCAATGCAGTGGTGGCCAGGCGCACCCCGCAGTTGATATCATATCCCACACCCCCCGGGGATATCACCCCTGTTTTCCAGTCAAACGCGGCCACACCGCCGATGGGAAATCCATATCCCAGGTGGATGTCCGGCATGGCCATGGCAGCTGTGACAATACCGGGCAGGGTGGCCACGTTTGCCACCTGCTGCAGGCTGCCGTCCTGGTGCAGCGCATTGATTCCGGCTGCATCAGTATAAATGATGCCCGGCACCCGCATCTCTCCGGTTTTCGGGATCTGCCACCGGTACGGGTCAAGCGGTTCAAGATGCATGGGGGTTCTCCTTTGTGTGCCGGAGGGTTCAGACCGGGCGCCTGCGCTGGATGTCGAGTTTGCGCATTCTGGATGCAAAGGTGGACCGGTTGAGGCCCGAGGATTTGGCAGCCCAGGTGACATTCCAGTTGTGTTTTTCCAAAAGCGCATTCACATAGGTTTTTTCAAGGCCGGACCATGTCATGGCAGCCAGATCTGCAGGCAAACCGCTGCTGCGGGCATCAGGGCCTGAAAGGCCGTTCCCGTCATCAGCTGTGGCAGCAGGCTTTCTGATATTGTCCGGCAGGTGGACGGCTTCGATGGTATCGTCAGGGGTGGTTACCAGCAGGAAGCGGATCAGGTTTTCCAGCTCCCGGACATTGCCCGGCCATGCATAGGCCACCAGGTGCTGCATGGCGCCCGGGGCCATTTTCTTTTCCGATGTGCCGGCGGTCAGGGCTTCTTTGGAAAGAAAATGCCTGACCAGCAGGGGGATGTCTTCACGCCGGCTGCGCAGGGGCGGCAGCTCCACCGGCAAAACTGACAACCGGTAAAACAGATCCTGGCGGAAGCGGTTTTCCGCAACCATCTGTTTGATGTCCTTGTTGGTGGCAGCCACGATTCTTACATCAATGTACCGCACCCGGGTTTCTCCTAAGGGTTTTATTTCATTTTTCTGGAGGACCCTGAGCAGGCCGGCCTGTACATTCATGGGCATGTCGCCGATCTCATCTAAAAATACCGTGCCTTTGTCAGCTGCCTCAAACAGGCCGGCCTTGTCCTGGGCCGCACCGGTAAATGCCCCTTTTTTATACCCGAACAACTCACTTTCCAGCAGGGTTTCAGGGATTGCAGAGCAGTTCTGCACCAGGAACGGCATTTTTTTGCGGGGGCTCAATTTATGGATCTGCTCTGCCACCAGCTCCTTTCCTGTGCCGCTTTCTCCTGTGACCAGCACATGAAATTCTGTGCCTGCATAGCTTTTGACAAGATCCATGCTCTGTTTGAACTCCCGGCTCTGGCCGATGATAAAAGGATCCTGCCTGATGCGGGACAAAGCGGTTTTCAGGTGCCGGGCCTTGCTTTTTTCCGTGGAAAACAAAATGGCATTGCTCAGGGCAATGGAGCAGATATCCACCAGGTTCTGTAAATGGGCCAGGTAGTCTCTGTCCAGGTTGAGCCGGGTCCTGCCCGGGCTGGTGTCAATGATCTGGACGGCGCCATAGACTTTATTGTCCCGCAAAAACAACGGAAAGCAAAGGATCTGGCTGCTTTTGACCGCAAAACTGTTTTCCACCTCCTTGAAATGGCGGCGGTCGCTCCTTGTTTCCGCCACCGTCATCTGCCGGTTTTCCATCACCCATCCCACAATGCTCGGCTGGCGGCTGTCCAGGACAACGCCCCGGATATTTTCACTTTCATCGCCGGCTGCTTCTACACAGACATAGGATTTTTTCTGCCTGATCCAGATGGACCCCCGCCGGACATTCTGGATTTCCAGCAGGGAATTGAGAAACTTTTTCTGGAGGGCCTGGGGATCCAGTTCCTTGAAGAGCGCATAATCAATTGGCTGCATAAAATCTCCTGGCAATAACGATATATAGCTATTTAGATTAAATAATAATATTGGATGTTAAATAAAACCATTACCCATTGCTGATTTTTTTTCATCAAATAAAATATATCGAATAATATCAATAATATCAAATAATATTTGTAGGGTTTGGCATAAATAATGAAATGATCAGGTTTAGACAAACCACCATCACCGGTATGATCCGGCCCAAAGGAGTTGCCATGGAACAAAAAATTGTGAAGCAGAAAAAAATACGGATTGACCGCCTTGATATCGCCAAAATTTTATGCCCGGACTGCGGCCGGAAAAAAATGCTGCAGATGTCTGACCACATATTTACCAGGCAGTTTGCCAGAATTGCCTTTCGGTGTCCCTGCGGATATACAGGTTCCGCCATTCTGGAAAAACCTTCTGATGCCCTTCGGGACGTGGGTCTGGCAGGCACCTTTATCTGCTCGGACAAAGCCCGGCGGTCCGGCAGGATGACCATTAAACGGCTGAACAGCAAGGGGATAACCTTTAAAACAAACATTGAACAGAAAATCGATCCCGGTCTGACCCTGAATCTGGAGTTTGTCCTGGATGATGCCAAACAGTCCATTGTCAAAAAGACAGTGAAAGTGTTGGTGAGAAACGGCAAATACCTCAGTGCCGCATTCACATCCAGGGAACATTATGACAATCTTGGTCCGTACCTGTTCTTCAATAAATTGTATGTTTGACATCCTTCGATATCCTTTCCACCTGAAGGAAGAGGATTCCCAGGCACCCTCAAGTCATGGTGAGGCCCGGGTACAGGTCAATAAAACAGGTTGTGGAACATATGCAGCTGCCGTGGTCACATCAAAGAATAAGGGTCCACATCTATGGCAATGGTGGTTTTTCTGCAGCCGCGGATATCCGGATGCTGCAGCATGGCCCTGACCAGGCAACTTATCCGGTTAAATGAGACACTTTTGATCAGCAGCTGCCACCGGAATCGGGATGAAATCCGCTGAATAGGTGCTTCAATGGGTCCCAAAATTTCCACCTGCAGGGCATCTTCAGGCCCGCTGTTCAGCAGGGATGCCAGTATGTCCGCTACCTTTCGGGCATGCTGGGCTGTTTTGTCCTTGTCGGTGCCGGAGAGTTTCACCTGGATGATGCGTGTAAAGGGCGGGTATTTCAGCGCTTTTCTAAAAGGGATTTCATGGTTGAAAAACTCTATATAATCCTGGCGCCTGGAAGCTTCAATGGTAAAATGGTCCGGCGTATAGGTCTGCATGACGACCGTTCCCGGTGCATCTCCTCTGCCGGCGCGGCCGGCCACCTGGGCCAGCAGCTGAAACGTACGTTCCCCTGCCCTGAAGTCCGGCAGGTTCATGGAAAGATCCGCACAGATCACCCCGACCAGGGTGATGCCGGGAAAATCATGTCCCTTGGCCAGCATCTGGGTCCCCACGATGATGTCCACGGTCCGGTTTCGGATGCTTTTCAGCAGCCTGAGGGCACTGCCTTTTTTTGTGGTGGAATCCTGGTCCATGCGTGCCAGCCTGGCATCGGGAAACATGGTTTTGAGCATGGTTTCAATCTTTTCAGTGCCAAACCCGAAATTGTGGATCCTTTTTTTTCCGCAGTCCGGACAGGCCGTGTTTTCCGGCAGGCAGAACCCGCATAAATGGCATTTGTAATGGCGGTCCCCCAGATGAAAGGTCATGGTCACATCGCAGTACCGGCAGTGCAAGGGCTTGTCACAGGCTTTGCAGGCAGGAAATGAGGCAAATCCCCGGCGGTTCAGAAAAATCAGTGCCTGGTTTCCCTTTTCCAGACAGGCCCGGATGGCCCTGGCCAGTTCCGGTGTGATGATTCGCTCCACCGCTTTGGCTTCCCTGTATTTTCGCAGATCCACCAGTGTGATCTTCGGCAGCGGGCTGTTGTTGACTCGGTGATGCAGGGACAGCTGCTGGAACCGGCCGGACCGGACATTGTGAAAGGTCTGCACCGACGGGGTGGCAGATCCCAGCACTACCGGGCAGCCTGCCATTTTGGCCCGGACCACTGCCAGGTCCCGGGCATTGTACCGGAGCCCTGTCTCCTGTTTATAGGACCCGTCATGCTCCTCATCCACAATGATGATCCCGGGCCTGTCAATCGGTGCAAACACGGCTGACCGGGCACCGATGACAATGGATACCCTGCCTGTAACGATCCTGCGCCACTGGTCCAGGCGTTCTCCATGGGTGAGCATGGAATGGATCACAGCGATCTTTTCCCCGAATCTGGCCCGGAACCGCCGTTCGGTCTGGGATATCAACGCGATTTCCGGCACCAGTACAATGGCGGATCTGCCCCGGGCCACGGCATCGGCGGCCAGGCGCATGTACACCTCGGTCTTGCCGGAGCTTGTGACCCCGGACAGAAGATAGGGCACAAACCCCTTTTCCCGGTTTGTTAGAACTGTGTCCACCACCTGTGCCTGTTCAGATGTCAGTTCAGGCGGGATGTCAGGCTCCACCGGGTCTCCCAGCGGGTCCCTGAATACCCGACGCTGGGTGATGGTCACCAGGTTGTCTGCTTCCAGAAATGTGAGCAGTCTCGGGGCTGTGGGCACCCGGCTTTTTAAGGCACTCAGGGAAATCTCTTTTTTTTGTGACACAATGGACAGGATTTGCAGCCGTTTTTGGGACAATTTTTTGCCCGGGTCCGGTTGTGCAGGACCCGGGCTGATGAATTTTTCCCGGCGCACGGACGCGGCTTCCTTTTTCAACACCGCAAAAACACTGACCAGTCCCCTGGTTTCCATTTTCCGGATCACAGAGCGCACCGACACGGAGTTGACAGCCTGGATCACCTGATTGCGGCCAACCCCCTGTTTTTTGTCGGCCATTGCAATGATCTTTGCCTCTAAGGGGGTCAGACTGCCGTTATCCCGTGCTTTTTTCCCTTCTTGTGTGGCAAACAGGCAGGCCACATCCCGGCGGTCCAGTCCGGCCGGCAAAGCCGCCTTGATGGTATCTCCCAGGGGGTGGATATAATAATGGGATACCCATTTGAAAAAATCGATGGCGTTTTCCGGAAACAACGGATGGTCATCCAGGACATCCAGAATCTTTTTGGCGGTATACCCGCCGCTGTCCTGTCTGCCGGACAGAATATACCCGGTGACCCTGCGCCGCCCAAAGGGCACCAGCACCCGCATGCCCGGCATACAGCTGTCTGCCAGAAAATCCGGCACTGCATATACAAAGCTCTGGTTCACCGGCAGGGTGACGGCAACATCCATGTAGGGCCATTGGGTCATGGGCCTAATTGTGCACAAAAAAACAATTATTGCAATATCAGAACTAATGGTCTTGACGGAATACCTGTATTCTAATACTTATGACAAAATTTATTTTCCGGACATAAACCAAATAATAAAAGGAGATGCCATGGCCGTTTTTGTGGGGGACCACCCCCTTATCAAACACAAACTGGGACTCATGCGCCAGAAAGATATCAGCACCAAGGATTTCAGGGAATTGTCATCCGAGATTGCCAGGCTGTTGACCTATGAAGCCACCAAAAACCTTGGCACGGAAAAAAAAGTGGTGGAGGGCTGGGCTGGTAATGTGGAAATTGAAAAAATAAAAGGCAAAAAGATTACCATCGTGCCCATTCTCAGGGCAGGACTCGGTATGATGGACGGTGTTCTGGACATGATTCCCTCTGCCAGGGTGAGTGTGGTGGGGTTTTACAGGGATGAAAAAACCCTTCTGCCGGTGCAGTATTATGTGAAAACCGCCTCTGCCATGGAAGAGCGCATGGCCCTGATTCTGGACCCCATGCTCGCCACAGGCGGGACCCTCATTGCCACCATTGACCTGCTCAAACAGGCAGGGTGCAGAAAAATCAAAGGGCTGTTCCTGGTGGCGGCCCCGGAGGGCATTGCCAGGCTCAAAGAAAAACATCCGGATGTGGATGTCTATACCGCAAGCGTAGATGAACGCCTCAATGACATCGGCTATATCCTGCCGGGTTTAGGCGATGCAGGAGACAAAATTTTCGGCACCAAATAATATCGAATGTCGGGGTCAGAAGTTAACTTTATTACCCTTTTTACATCTAAAACCCGGAGGCAATGGGGCATAAATTTGCTGTTAATATGCAGATTTTAGCCGTTTTTAGGCCCGTGGTCGTTTGGTTTTTTGCAAAAACAAAAAAGTAAAAAAGTTAACTTCTGACCCCAAAAAAATAGAAAGGAAAGTACCTATGTCTGTATCCGATCCCTCATCCACAGAATATCATTTTCAGGTGAAAGACTGTTTTTTGGGTGCCCAGATGCTGTTTGTGGCATTCGGCGCCCTGGTCCTGGTGCCACTGCTCACCGGACTGGATCCCAATGTGGCACTTTTTACAGCAGGTCTGGGCACCATTGTTTTCCAGGTCATCACCCGGGGCAAGGTGCCGGTATTCCTGGCCTCCTCCTTTGCCTTTATCGCACCCATCATATACGGTGTCCAGACCTGGGGCATTCCCGGCACCATGTGCGGTCTGGCTGCGGCCGGCGTGGTGTATATTATTTTAAGCCTGCTGGTGAGATGGCGGGGGGGTGATGCGATCCGGCAGGTCCTTCCCCCGGTGGTCACCGGCCCGGTCATCATGGTCATCGGCCTGATCCTGGCCCCGGTGGCTGTGCACATGGCCATGGGCAAAACAGGGGACGGCGCAGCTGTGCTGTTTCCCCAGACCCAGTCCATGATCGTCGGCCTGGCTGCGCTGGCCACCACCATCCTGGTGTCCATCCTGGGCAAAGGTATTCTGCGGCTGATCCCCATCCTCTGCGGCATCGGGGTGGGGTATGTACTGGCGTTGTTTTTCGGGTTTGTGGATTTTACCCCGTTGTTTACAGCAGCCTGGTTTTCCGTGCCTAATTTTGTCCTGCCGGAATGGAACCTGTCCGCTATTTTTTATATCGTACCCATTGCCATTGCCCCGGCCATTGAACATTTCGGTGATGTGGTGGCGGTATCAGGGGTTACAGGAAAAGATTATCTCAAGGACCCGGGCATCAAAAGCACCATGCTGGGGGACGGGGTTGCCACCAGCATCGCCTCTTTTTTAGGAGGGCCGCCCAACACCACCTATTCAGAGGTCACCGGGGCTGTGGCCCTGACAAAGGTGTTCAACCCGGCCATCATGACATGGGCTGCCATCACAGCCATGCTCCTGGCATTTGTAGGCAAGCTGGGGGCGCTGCTCCAGACCATCCCCACACCGGTCATGGGCGGTATCATGCTGCTGCTCTTTGGCGCCATCATGGTGGTAGGCCTCAACACCCTGGTAAGATCCGGAGATGACCTCATGGAGGCCAGGAATCTTGCCATTGTTGCCCTGATTCTGATTTTCGGCATCGGGGGCATGAGCTTTTCCGCCGGCCAGTTCCAGCTCCAGGGCATCGGCCTGGCAGGCATCCTCGGCGTTTTCCTCAACCTGGTGCTGCCCAGGAGTGGGGTCAGAAGTTAACATTTTTACCTTTTTTTGAGGTCAGATATCTGGGGTCAGAGGTTCTTAATTTACTTTTTATTTTGTATAGCAGGCAAACTGTTAAAAAAAGTAAAAATGTTAACCTCTAACCCCCAGGTGTGATGCCCCCCAGGTGTGGACATGCGGTTGCATTATGGATGGATCATCGTTTTTACAGGCACCCTGGTATTGTTTTCATGCCTGGGCCTGGGGCGGTTTGCCCTGGGTATGCTGCTTCCCTCCATGGGCATTTCTCTGGAACTTTCCTATTCCCAGATGGGGCTGATCGGTACCGGAAATTTTGCCGGGTATATGGCTTCTGTGATTCTTGCCGGGATCGTTGCCAGGATCATTGGAGCAAAAAAAACCATTGCTGCCGGACTTTTACTTGTGGGGACATCGATCCTGCTGGTGAGCCGATCCAATGGATTTTTACAGGTACTTTTCCTGTATGCCTTTACCGGCATGGGATCAGGCCTGGCAAATGTGCCCATGATGGGCCTGGTCTCCCACTGGTTCAAAAAAGACACCAGGGGCCGGGCCGCCGGCACCATGCTGTCAGGGAACGGGATTGCCATCGTGTTTTCAGGCCTGCTGATCCCCTGGATAAATGCGGATCTGGGGCCGGAAGGCTGGCGCACCGGCTGGCTGGTCATCGGCATTGCTTCTGTCTGCATCGCAATGATTGCGGCCCTGCTCCTGAAAAACAGCCCGGAGGAGCTGGGCCTGGCCCCCATGGGAAAGCCTGATCCTTCCCTTGTCCATGTTCCTGGTGAAGACAAAAGTCCTTCCGCCACTGCCGTGCCCGAAAACCGCCACAAATGGACAATGGTGCATCTGGGCTGTATCTATGCCTTTTTCGGGGCCACCTATGTGGTGTATGCCACGTTTATTGTGACATCCCTGGTAGATGAAAGGGGGTTCGGAGAAGGCACTGCAGGAACGTTCTGGGCCGTGGTGGGGGCATTGTCCATATTTTCCGGCCCCTTGTTCGGGGGGCTGTCCGACAGGCTGGGACGCAAAATTACCATCATTGCCGTGTATTCCCTGTTTACCATTTCCTATGCCCTGGCCGCGGCTGCCCATTCAGATCTGTTTTTGTATGTTTCCATCGGGATTTTCGGCCTGGCGGTGTGGAGCATCCCCACCATCATGTCTGCGGCAGTAGGTGATTATATGGGGCCGCAGAATGCGGTGAGGGCATTCGGGTTCATCACCTTGTTTTTCGGGGCCGGACAGATTGCCGGCCCGGCCCTGGCAGGATTTCTGGCAGACAGCTTCGGCAGCTTTTCCCCGGCATTTTATCTGTGCGCATTTCTCACCGCCTGCGGTGCCGCCTTGACATTTTTCCTCAAACCAGGAGTCAGAAGTTAACTTTTGACCCCAAACAGTTTGAAAAGGGCCTGGGTGCCGTCATTTTCACAGCCCTTTTCCGCCAGCCTGTGGTAGAGTTTTTTTGCCAGGTCCAGGCCAGGTGTTTCAAGGCCAAGGGTCTGGGCGGAATCAGCTGCAATGGTCATGTCCTTTATAAAATGCTTGACATAAAAACCCGGAGCGAAATCCTGGTTGATCATCCTGGGGCCAAGGTTGTTGAGGGACCAAGACCCGGCAGCGCCCTGGCCGATACTTGCCAGCACGGTTTCAGGATTCAGCCCTGCCTGCTTTGCATAGGCCAGGGCCTCACATACCGCAACCATGCCGGCGGCAATGGCGATCTGGTTTGCCATTTTGGTGTGCTGGCCGGATCCGGCAGGACCCTGGTATACAATGTTCTTTCCCATGACTTCCAGCAGGGGAAGGGCTGTGTTGAAATCAGGTTCATCTCCACCCACCATGATGGACAAGGTAGCATTGCGGGCCCCCAGGTCACCGCCTGACACCGGTGCATCCAGAACATGGATCCCTTTTTTTTGTCCTTCTTTGTAAAGGGTCCGGGCCAGGGCAGGATCTGATGTGGTCATGTCTATGGCCAGGGTGCCGGAAGCTGCATTTTCCAGAATGCCGTCCGGCCCCAGATAAATCTGTTCCACATCAGCCGGATATCCCACAATGGAAATAATGACATCGGACTGTTTTGCCAGATCCCCTGCAGATGGTGCCCATACTGCACCTTTTGCCAGCAGGTCCGCGGCCTTGGACCGGGTCCGGGTATATATGCAGAGATTATAACCTTTTTCCAGGATATGGCCGGCCATGCTGCGGCCCATGACGCCTGAGCCGATGAATCCGATACGCGTTTTTTGGGGGGTAATGGCTGGTAGGTTTTTCATAACAAGATTCCTTTGTATTGTGGGATGCGTTCATATGTGAAGGCAGGCAGGTATCAGGTGATCTGTATCTCATGATAGGGTGTCCCGCGTGTGCCGTCCTGGTTTCGCAGAATTTCCTGGATATGACATTTTGTATAGGATTGCTTGAGAATAATGGAGGAGGCTGCCCCGAAAATCTGGGTCCGGGATTCAATTTTCCTGGCCACTGTCACTTTTGGCAGCGGTTTTTCTTTGTTTGAAAAGGCCAGCAGGATGTCTTTTTCCCGGGAAAGTTCCTCGGTGATTTTTGTGTATTCAGCAATCTGTTTCTTGTTGTTGGCAATCTCCCCGGCAATGGCATCCTGGCGGGCAAAGCCGGCATTAATATCCGCCTCTGCTCTTTTTGTCCTTTTTTCCAGTTCTTTGACCGCTTTTGACGCTTTTAACACTGCAGACATGTTTCCAGCGGTTCTTAAGTTTACTGTTTTTGTTTCAATCTCTTTTATTTCCAGCTCTGCCCGGTCCTGGACATAGGCATGTTGTGATATGACAGCATGCAGATCCTGGTCTTCTTTTTCCAGCAGAACGATCCCGGATGCCAGATCATCTATGCTGCGGGCAATGATATCCAGCTTTGCAGTGACAGCCGCCACCAGCTGATTGAGCTGTTCATCCACGCCCACTTTGAGAATGGACGGCTGTGCGGCAGGCTTTCCCACACTGCCGGCGGCAATGCCCAGTTTTGCAGAAATTTTTGAATTGATGATCATGCCGTTTGTGTTGACACAGGCCCCGCTCAGGCAGATGTCAGAATCAATGATCTCTTTTTGTATAATAAGATCCCCAAATGCGGTTATGGTTGAATTGTGGATAAATTTTGCCTGGACCGAGCCTTTTACCCTGACAAGTTTGGTGTCTACAATGCCCAGAGATACATTGAGATCTCCGGTAATGTCTATGTGTGCACCATTGATCTCTTTTGCCGTAAGCGAGGCACAGGTGATCTTGAATCCTGGCTTGACAGTTCCTTCCACAATGACATTGCCTTTAAAATGCACATTCCCGGTTTCAAATCCAAGATCCCCTTTTATCTGGTATTCCGGGCATACCGACAAGGTCCCCAGGGCATCCAGATGGGGCTGGCCGGATAATGCCGCATACATTTTATCTCCGTCTTCAGACAGGCGTGTGCCGTTACCCGGTGAAAAATCCTGGTCAGCCGGCTCATCCACCATGAGCATCCTGCCATATACATCCATGCCGGGGATCCCTTGTTCGGGAAGAATTTTTTCCGCCAGAAGCGCACCTTCTTCAACATGGGGAATTTTTCCCCTGTCACTGAAATCGATGCTGCCGTCTTTTCTGATCTTGCCGGCATGGCGGAACTCTGTGGGAAAATGATACCGGATCCGGGCGTCTTTCGGGTACCTGGGTGCTCTGCCCTCTGCGATCAGAACCGGTTCATTTTCCGGTCCAGCCTTGAAAAGCAGGGATGCGATTTCATGATCCGGTAATATGCCGGTGGTGATCATTTTTTTTTCAAGAAATTGTTTGACCAGGGCGGGGGTTAAAGCGCGGGGGTCTGCTTTTTTTATCTGCAGGAATGCTTGTGTATTGTCATCCGACAGAGTCAGTGCAAAAAAATCTTCAAGCTCGTCCTGTCTGGGCGGATGTTCCATCTTTTTAAAAAGAGCAAACACCTGTGGCATGAGCATTTCAACAAGATCCTGGCAGCCGGTTGCGGCAGGGGTCGGAGAGCCGTGTGTTTGCGAGTTGTCCGGTGGCAGGGGGGTGGCGGAAAAAGCTGCGGTTTCAAGTATTTTTTTTATTTCATCCTGCATTGCCATAAACAGGGTAAAAAAGCTTTTGGGAGAAAAAGCAATGTTCCAGTTATCCAGGATATCTTTGAGCAGTAAAGGTCTGGGGGCAAAAACAGAACGGGCCCTGGATTCAAGAATCCGGATTTCTTTGTTTTTTCGTTCAATCTGGCCGGCATACTGGGCCTGTTTTTTTTTCAACCTTTCAGCAAGCTGAAACAGCTGCTTGTTCTGTCGCTGGGTGAGCTGCAAAAGTTTTTTCTGTTTCCGGAGGGTTTCATATTGTGTACAGCAGTGGTTTACCTGACTCAACACATCCGGTTCCTGGAGGGGGAGGACCAGGCAGGCATGGATTTTTGCAACATTAATGGCATTGACAAGGGTTTGCAGTTCAGCTGCTTCTGCAATCAGTATCCTT
>JAABTU010000065.1 GCA_011389715.1 Desulfotignum sp. | reverse complement strand
GAAAGGTTACGGGATCCATGTGTTCACCGGAGAAAAGGTGCTGGAAATCAAGGGCACCGGGCAGGTTGCTGCCGTAGTCACGGACCGGCGCACCATTGCCTGCGACACCGTGGTAGTGGCCACCGGTGTGGTGCCGGGCACGGCCCTGGCACAAACCGCCGGCATCGACACCGGCCGGGGCATCCCGGTGAACAGGCAGATGCAGACCAGCGCGCACGACATCTATGCCTGCGGCGACTGTGTGGAAACCATTGACGCCTGCACCGGTGAAACCGCCATGTTCCAGCTCAAACACAACGCCATTGAACAGGCCCAGGTGGCTGCCAGACACATCATTGGCGAACCCGCCCGGTACCTGGGGGCCTATGCCTTTGCCAGGGCCCATTTCTTTTCCACCCATGCCGCCACCTTCGGCAAAACCCAGCGGGCCACCGACTGCATCCTCGGAGACAAACGGGTCATTGAAAGAGAAGATGGCGAAAATTATCTGCGGGTGATGCTGCTGAACAACCAGATCGTTGGGGGGCAGGCCATCGGTACCTTTGCCGACGGTTTAGGCTTGCTCATCGGCGCCATGTGGCGCAAAGATGATTTTATGGAAATTGCCGCCAAAGTGCGGACAACCCCCAGAGGCGGTGCGGTTCACACCTGGCCCATGCTGCGGCTGGGGAACCTGCTGGGATTTTGATGCCCGCCGAATGGATCACCCCCGGACCAGGAAGATGACAAAGTCACTGTCAGCTTCTCAATGAAAACTCCGGCGATCACCCGCCGGCCAGGAAGGTAACGATCTGGATATCATCCCCGGGCTGCACCGGTTTTTTCAGTTCCCCGGGAAACGCGCTTTCCGCGTTCAGATAGATTTCGATGTGGCCGTGCAACCGCCCCTTTTTATCGAACAGTTCCTTTTCCATGGCCGGGTACTGCAGGACCAGATCTGCCAAAGCACGACCCACGGTATCCCCCTGGACTTCAACGATCTTTTTGCCATCGGTGTGCTGCCGGTGCACCAGATGCATATGAATATTTACCGTCATGGTTATCCCTTCCGCTTACAGCTTTTTTTTATGAAAAAATTTCCGCTATCATGCAGCGGGCGCTTCCCCCACCCACGGATTCAATGGTATCCAAGGCTACGGGCAGAATAGTTCCATATTGTTCCAGGCGCCGGATCTGTTTTGGGGTAAAGCCTGTGAAGGCCCGCCGGGACATCACGATGAACGGACTTCCGCCGGCGGCATTCACCTGGAGAATATTACCGCAGAAATGGTGTTCCATCTGATCCATGGAGATGTCAATGACCTCAAAGGAGCGTGCCAGCGACGTTCTGACCCGGTTGCGCTGGTCCGGATCGGTGATGCAGTCCAGGCAGATCACAGAAAACTGTTCCCCGATACTCATTATCACATTGGTATGGTAGACGGGTTTCCCCCTGGAGCTGCGTGTATCAAAAAGGATGCCGTCCCGGTAGAAGCGCAGGCGGATGAAATTGTCAAACTGGTCCGGGTGGCAGCGGTGGGAACGGGCCGCATACACAATCTCTTCCCGGTGGTCTATCACCATGGAGCCGGTGCCTTCCAGGAACCGCTCCTGCTCATCCAGGGCCCCCACATGAATGACGTTCCTGATTTTATACCCGTTGGCCACCAGCAGCTTTTCCACATCCAGGGGCCGCCGTTCATACCGCCGGCTGACCGCAGCCATGGGATAGGTAATAAGGGTGCCGTCATGTTCGGTGGAAAACCAGTTGTTGGGGAAAATCGCATCCGGGGTCCGGGGATAGGGCGTTTCCGGTTTTTCCAGCACCAGCACGGTAATGCCATTGGCCTGCAGGGTATCCACCATGTCCTGGAATTCGGCATTGGCCTTTTCATTGATCTGTTTTTCAGAGTCTGTGGGCCGTTTCTGGAATTCATTGTCCAGCCCGGTCTCCTCATTGAAACCAAAGTCATGGGGCCTGACCATCAGTATTGTATCAGTTGTTCTGGAAACATCTAACATACAATGGTTTCTACCATGGCCCGTCCTCCCGGTCAAGCGGTTCCATCACGTCCATCTTTCTGCCCAACCGCCCAAAAGAGACTGCCACCGCTTCAACTATCCCGGTATGGGATTTGTATTTCAATCACCACAGGCTGTTGTGAATCAGCATGGGATTTCAATGTACCTGATTTCAATGTACCTGCAAGATCTGAAACAGTATTGTGACATTTCACATAGGGCATGCCATACGCCCGGGCAATATCCTGGAAATCCGGTGGACGCTGACAGCAGCCGATGGGGGTGATATCTGCATCTGCCATAGCATCTGCAATCTCCTTAAACCCGAAATTGTTCCATATCAGAAAAACAACCGGCAGGCTTTCATCCCTTGCCGTCATCATTTCCGGTAATGTGAACTGTGCCCCGCCATCCCCTGTAATGCAGACAACAGGACGGCCCGGATCTGCCAGACAGGCACCTATGGCAGCCGGTATGGCATACCCCAGGGTGCCGAATCCCGTGGCGGCGTTGAACCATCCCCTGGGATTGTCATGGCCGTAATACAGGTTTGCCGCGTATACCGGCTGAGTTGAATCCCCCACGATAATGGACCCGGGCATGGTATCTCTGATGGTTTCCACCATCTCAACCATATGGCCGTAACCGGGCGGCAGTTCAGCCCGTGCTTTGCTGCATACCGTTTTTGCTGTGTGTTCTCCCCAGGTACCGGTTTCGGCTACCGGCGCCAGGCCCTGTATCAGAAGCGGCAGAATGTCCCGGGCCGTATGGATATGTTCCGACCGCAGGAACAATTTTTTGCAAATACCCTGCTGATCCGGCAGTTCATGCAGATGCCCCAGCCCTTTACCCAAGCTGTCTGCAGCATTGACACTGGATACAACCAGCATGGGAATACTGTCGGCAAGGGCCTGGCCCGTGGCGGTTAAAATATTTGTAACCCCGGGGCCTGTAATGACAAAGGCAGCCCCTGGTTTGCCCGAAGCCCGGGCATAGCCGTCAGCCATGAAGCCCGCCCCCTGTTCATGGCGCGGTGTGACATGGCGGATGGCTGCTTGTTCCAGCCCGCGGTACAATGCCAGCGTGTGAACACCGGGTATACCAAAAACAACGGATATACCGCGGTTTTCCAGATACTGCACCAGGGCTTTGCCCACAGAGATGCGGTTGTGACCCTGCCGGTTACCCATTGTTTTTTTCTGCATGGGCAGCAGCCAGAGATCATGCTTTTTTGCCACCGCACCAATGTCTGTGATATCCTGTTCAGTCAATACGGCCCCGGTGGGGTTATGGGGGGTATTCAAAAAAATCAGGGATGTGCCGGCCGTTATCTTTTTTTCAATATCTGCCGCCTGAATGCGGAAATTATCTGCCGCCAGTAATGGAACACGCACCATCTTCGCCCCGGTTGACGCCATCACAGAGGCATAGGTGGCATACATGGGGTCTCCCAGAATCACCTCATCACCGCATGCGGCAACAGCGCTGATAACCGCCTAAAGTGCTGTCTGGGTACCGGGGAAACACAACACCTGCTCAGGCAGGATCTCTCTGCCTGCCTGGCGGGTATACCGTTCCGCCAGGGCGTGCCGCAGACTGTTCTCACCTGAACTTGCCGCATATCCTGTACGCCCTGCCTGCAGCGCCGCCATGGCGGCGTCGATCAAATAATCCGGCGTTGGCACATCCGGTTCACCAATTGCCATTTCAATAACATCTTTGCCGTCTGCCATCATCTGTCTGGCCATTTTGTACACGGCCCAGCGCATCCAGCCGTTCCATTGCATCTGTGTATTTCATATCATTTCCATGTGTTTGTTTAGCATTTTGAAAATTAGGCATTCAGCCGTTGTGACAGCCGCTTAAAAACGCGGATATATCTTCCGGTGACGGCGGACAGCCAGGCAGGTGGCAGACAAAATCTGCCGTACAGTCACCGATTCCCAAAAGATCCGGGCCGCCTGTGCTGCCTTGATGGCCCTGGCCCATGGCGATACGGTCCACTGGAATTGACCTCTTTCCAGCCTTGTTCAAGTGGTTCAGGGCCGCAACCAGGCTGCTGCGGCAGGCGGAACAGGCCTGGGATTCATGCACGATCTCCCCCGGCAGCGGATCATGGTCCGGAATATGTGCCCTGGGCATGCGGGGGCCTGTATTGAGGGAAACGATCTGGTCCATGGACTGCAAAGGCTGCCCCACACCGGCGTCTTCGGCCATCCCGATATAGGGAATGTCAGCCGGATCCAGCCCCAGGACACGGGCGGCCCAGGAATCCATCAGTACCGGGTCGCATCCGGCAGCAATGCAGTGCAACCGGGAGGGCCGACCCCCTTCCTCAAAAAAGGAATCCGGACAGATGCCGTCGGCAATAATCAGATTTTGTTTCACAACAGTATTGAGCAGGGCAATGGGCCGGTGCAGCCCCATGCGGTGAAACCTGCGTTTTTCCGCATCCGGAATGACCCCTTTGAGGTTTTTGAGGGCACAGGTGAGCCGGGTCTGGCAATGGCCTTTGATCAGGGGCACATTGATCAGATAATCAATGGTTTCCATCTGCCGGCATACCTGAAGATCCATGTCATGGACCTTTTTTTCCACGGTTTCATCCTGCTTCAGATCCTTCAGGGGAATGGTGTATTTTTTGGACAAAGCCGTGTAGCCGCACACCGCGAATGCCTTCGCCGTGCTCTCCCCCACCCAGGCGCTTTCAATGATTTTGATCCGGGAAAATCCGCCAGCCTGAAGAAAGGCCACCACCGCTTCCACAATCTCAGGATGGGTGGTGGCACCATGACCGGCCGGGGTGGCTGTCACCAGATTGGGCTTGATCCCGATGGCCGCATGGGCCGGCAGGTGCTTGACCGGCTGCAGATATTCCAGGAGCTGACAGGTCATGGCCCGGGGATCATTGCCATGTATCACATACAGGTGTTCATGCATCTGGAATATCCGGTTCAATTGCCTTTCTGGAGGATTTTTTCACCTGCTGCATATCGTTTTCTGCTTGTTTGCTATACCTGTTTCAAATTTTTGACAGATGTCTTTTCAACAATGGCTTTTGTTTTTTCTTTTGCCCGATCTGTTACCTGCTGTGGTGTAATAAATAATTCGGTGACAGGTCTTCTCCCTCAGGCCAGCAGATACCACCGAGTTCATCAACAGTGACCTGCTTGAAATATCCTGGATAACGAAGTCTCCATAAGATTTCTTTTTTGTGGATCAGTTCGTTCAGTTCAATTGTAGATCTCCTGTCTTCTTCCCAAATCAATTCAAGACTAAAATCATCCCTGGGATGAACGTGGATGACTTTCTTCCAGGGTGTTTTAATGTGAAAGTTCATTCCATTTCTCCATCAGATCATCCTGATTGGCTAATATCCACTCCCTGATTTTCGCCTCCTGTTTGGGCGGCATCATGCCGGCAAGGAGTGTACCATCTTCCACGGAGAAAGAAGCAGCATAGTCACCGTAAACACCATGACAATGCGGTACACCATGGTCCCCAATATACATATAAATCGATATGCCAAAAAAGAAGGCGATCCGGGGCATCATATTTCATCCTGCGTTTTTTAAAATATTAACATACATACGTATAGTATCACGATTTAATTCAGAATTAAACGCTTAGTTATCTGTGCTTTTTTACAGGATGGTATCCATCCTTTTAAGCACCCATTCCAAAAGACATGTGACCATTTCGAAATGGGTGCCGGAATCTTCGTTACAAGCTATCCGTGATATTTGGCCTTGAGGAACGTCAGGGATTCATTGATGGCGGTCATGGCCAGGTCCAGGTCCGCCCGGGTGTGGCGAAACGAGATGTAGGCGTGGTGGAACGGGGTGAAGAAAAACCCCTTGCGGATGAGCTGCGTGTAGAAATCGGTGCGTTTTGTCTTGTAGGTGCCCTCCGGATCCTTGTTAAAGGTGATGTAGAACATCGGAGGAATGCCGGTGAGTTTTGCCCCCACCTCATGGGTGTCGATGGCCTGCTGGATTTTGGCCATGAACGCTTCCCCCTTTTGCCAAATATCTTCCAGGACCTTGTCCCGCTCCAGGATCTCGATGGTTTTCAAAGCTGCCACAAAGGCATCGCTGTTGGGAAAGAACGTGGAGGAGATGAACAGCTTGTGGGATGCGGCCGCCATGATCTCTTTTTTGCCCGTGACCACGGAGATGGGGTATCCGTTGGCAATGGCCTTGCCCAGTACGCTGATGTCCGGGGTGACCCCGTAATACTTCTGGGCCCCGCCCATGGACACCCGGAACCCGGTACGGATCTCGTCATAGATCAGGACCACGCCGTATTTACGGGCAATCTCTTTGACCCCTTCCAGGAATCCCGGGGCCGGGATCTGCATCTCCTGGTGATTGGGATGGCCGAATGGGGTCATGATAATGGCAGCGGTGTCTGATCCGTGCTCGGCCATAAGCTGTTCCAACTGATCCAGACGGTTATACTGGAATTCAAACACATCTTCAAAAAATTTGGGCGGGATGCCGCCCTTCATCTCCACGCACCAGTCATGCCATCCGTGATACCCGCACCGCATCACCTTGAGTCTGCCGGTGTGGGCACGGGCGATGCGGATACTGGCGGTGGTGGCGTCTGACCCGGTTTTCAGAAAGATGCTCATCTCGGCGGAAGGCACCAGTGCATGGATCTTTTCTGCCAGCCGGTTCTGAAACTGCTGGGTCAGGGTGAAACAGAACCCTTTGCCGCTGACCTGGTCATACACGGCCCGGTCCACTTCCTCCTCCCGGTACCCCAAGATGATGGGGCCGTACCCGCACAGAAAATCCACAAATTCATTGCCGTCCACATCGATGAGGCGGCATCCTTTGCCGGATTCCAGAAAAACAGGGTATTCCCCGTTGATAAAATCCGTGGGTTTTCTGGCTCCCAGGACCCCCCCCGGCACCAAGGTGCAGGCATGATCGAACAGTGCAAGGCTTTTGTTGATATTCAGCCTGGGTGTTTCTTTCATAACATCGCTCCTGTAATCATCTCATTTTGTAAAATTGTAAAAAAGGAAAGCCTTACTTGTCCGGTGTAAACATGGATTCGATCTTCTCGCTCTGGTGGATCTTGGCCCCCCGGCCCAGGAAAATCTTTAAAAAGATATCCGGATCGATGCAGCCCTCCGGTGCCACCACACCCTTGACAGTGACATGGCCGTCATCCATCATCAGGGCGGCAATGGATGCGGGCAGGCCTGTGCCCGGTGCCATGCGGCCCACCATGTCCGCAGTATAGGTGACCCGATTGTCCCCCCGCCTGCCCTTGACGATCACTTTCAGACCCGAGGACTGGGGGCCGTTGTCCCGGCCTTGGGGAATCTTCTCC
>JAABTU010000064.1 GCA_011389715.1 Desulfotignum sp. | reverse complement strand
GATCTGACTGGGAATCCACCCAAACCGGTTCAATCTTGTAATCTCCCACAGTGTAGTTGATGGTTTCAAGGGCCATCTCAACAGAAGCCTGAAATTCCTTTCCGGTCTGGGCGGAAGGTCCGGTAAACGGCCCCAGAACTCCGATGGGCAGGATTTTGTCAGCTGCAAATGCCGGTCCTCCTGCAATCAACAACACTGCTGTGAAACATGCGATAACCAGTTGCAATTTTTTCGTACCCATAAATCTTTCCTCCAAAAATTAATGTTACTTACCCTGTTCTGACCTCTGTAAAAACATCCCTCGTTATCATGCACTTTATGTACCAACTCTGCTCTGAATTTTCCAGAACAACCCGTGATTTTGGGCATTAAAATTTAAGAAACATGGATATTTCTGGTAAAATTTTAATGAAAACCCCATAAAAATAAAATTCAAATCTGAAATACGCCCTTTGTGTCCAGCAAAAACAATTAAAAAATTTTGCGTTTTACTGTAAATTTTTTTTACATTTTTTACACAGGCTCCCGGGGAACAAACGCTTTGCGGTTAATACCATATTTTTTCAGTTTATAATGAAAAGACTGGGGAGAAACACCCAGCTGCCTGGCTGCCCGGGCTGCATTTCCCCGATACCGGGCCAGTGCTTCCATGATCATTTCCATTTCATTGGATGCCTGGGTCTCCAGCAGGCTGCTCTTTTTGAAAATGTCTTTGTTGTTATGCCCGGCAGAACCCGTCAGGAGTCTTTCTTTTCCGGCGAAACTGAAAATGTGGGGCGGCAGATGGGCCAGGCGGATAACACTTGTACCCCCCACCATGTTCATGGATGCTTCAATGATATGCTCAAGTTCCCTGACATTTCCCGGCCAGTCATAACCGTCAAACAGCTGTGCCACTCTGGGAGAGATGGTTTTCACATTTTCATTCAGGGCCTGGTTGTATTTTAGGATAAAATGCCTGATCAATGTGTTCAGTTCCCCTGTACGCTCCCGCAAAGGAGGCAGCAGGATGGACACCACCCCCATACGGTAAAAAAGATCCATGCGAAGGACACCGTTCCGGATAATTTTCAACGGCGGCTGTCCCACAGAAGACAGTATTTTAACATCCAGGTCTATCTCCTTGAGGGAACCCAGCTTTCTCACCTTTTTTTCCTGGATAACCCTGAGCAGTTTGGCCTGGAGGGTCAGGGGCATGGCATCCAGTTCATCCAGAAAAATGGTCCCGCCATTGGCCTGTTCAAACAGGCCCGGCTTGTCAATGGCACCGGTGAATGAACCTCTGGAGGTGCCGAACAATATGCCCTCCAGCAAGTTTTCAGGAATGGCGGCGCAGTTAACCGGAATAAAGGGTTTTTTCTTTCTCGGGCTGTGGTTGTGTATTGACTGGGCAAACAATTCCTTTCCGGTTCCGGTCTCCCCGGAAATCATGATGGGGGACGGTGAGCCGGCAGACATTCTGGCAATGCGGATGGCATTACACATCTTGGGATCGGATGCAATAATATCTCTGAAGGAAAACCGGGTGCCGTTCAAGGATTTTTTCTGCACAGAATCGGCAGAAGATGACTGTGACAGAATCACCTGTTCAAGGAGCTGGTATTCCTTGGAAAAATTGATGGCCCCGATGAGGTTCCCGTTTTTGTAAAGGGGAAATACGCTGAACAGAATATTGCATACCCGTCCCAGCCGGGTCCGGTACACCAAAGTTTCATTGATAATGGGCGCGCCGCTGATGAGGCAGCGCATGACAGGGCTGGTATCATCCGCCAGCTGGTAGATATCCAGAATTTTGTTGCCGATGGCATCCTTGGGAGCAACATCATCAATCTGACCCTGGGTATTGTTGAAAAATATGACTTTTCCGGAGATATCTGCGATCACCACCCCTTCATGCATGGAAGACAGCACACTGTAAATGTCGATATCTTCGAAATTGATACGGTCCATAAATACTTTTTACCAGTAAAAAATCAAATTTTTTTGATTTTTTTTTGTTTTATCTCATCCCGTCTTTCCTGATGCATGAATTTAACAAAAAAAGCAAGAGATATAAAAAAATTTTGATTTTTCCCGGTGCAGCAGCACACATCCGCCATACCGAAAGCCCTGCAAAAAGCGGATCCATCCCCCCCAGAGAGACGGTCACCGTGGGTCGGTTGGTTCAATTCATGGTCTGGCACGAAATATGCTTTGGATTTCAGAACATGTTGCTTGCATTTCTGGATTTTATCACGTGGAATAAAGGCCGATAAAAAATACGCCGGAAACTGTTCCGTCACCATAACCTTTTAACTGAACAAGGATTTCTCATGGGGTTTTTTGAATATTTCTCTTCACAGGAAACAGAAAAAATCCATGCATCCACCATGGCTGTACTGGAAAAGACCGGTGTACATTTCAAATACGCACCTGCCCTGGACCTGTTTAAAAAAGCAGGGTGCAAAGTGGACGGGGTGCGGGTGTATTTCACGAAAAAATTTGTGGAGGAACAGATAAAAAAAGCCCCGTCCCAGTTCACCCTGCATGCCAGGAACCCTGAAAAAAATGTGGTTATCGGCGGGGACAATATCGCATTCATGCCCTGCTATGGATCGCCGTTTGTCAATTGCCTGGACCATGGCAGGCGGCCCGGCACCCTGACGGATTTTGAAAATTTTGCCAAACTGGCCTGTGCCATCCCCTATTTTGACATCACCGGCGGCATGATGGTGGAACCTAACGATATCCCTGTGGAGATACGCAATGCGGAACGGATTTACGCTGCCATGGTCCTGTCTGACAAGCCGTTCATGGGAGCCGGAACAGGCGGGCCGGATGCGGTGCAGACGCTGGACATGGCAGCCATGCTGTTCGGCGGCAGAGATGAAATGGAAAGAAAACCGCCCTTTGTGAGTATTCTCACCAGTTTGACTCCCCTGGGATTTGACGACAAAATGTGCGCCGGCATCATGGCCTATGCCGCAGCCGGCATGCCCCAGCTGATCTCTTCTCTGTCCATTGCCGGTGCCACCACGCCGGTGACCATGGAAGGCACCCTGGTGGTCCAGAATGCAGAAGTGCTGGCCGGCATCTGCCTGGCCCAGCTGGTGAGAGAAGGGGCACCGGTGATCTTTGCCGGTTCTTCTTCTGCAACTGCCATGCATTACGGCACCCTGAGCATCGGTGCCCCTGAAATGGCGGTGAACACCGCAGCCACCGCCCAGATGGGGCGGTTCTACAACCTGCCCTCCCGGGGCGGAGGAGCCTTGACCGATGCCAAAATGGTGGATTCCCAAGCCGCATTTGAATCCATGATGAGCCTGCAGATGGCGTGTCTCTCCGGCATCAATTTTGTGCTGCATGCCGCCGGCATTCTGGAAGGGTATATGACCGCTTCCTATGAAAAATTCATGATCGATGCGGAAATGATGGGCATGTGCCGCCGCATCAAAAAAGGAGAGGATATCATCCCGGAAAAACTGGCCCTGGATGTGATCGACCAAGTGGGACCCGGCGGGGAATATCTGACCAACCGCCACACCTTCCAGTATTTCCGATCAGAGTTGTATACCCCCCTCATGGAGGAACGCCGCAATTTTGATGCCTGGACCGCAAAGGGCAGTCTTTCCATGGAGCAGCAGGCCAATGCCAAATACAAAGAGATTTTGAAAAACTTTGAGCCCCCTGACATGGACCCGGCCATCCGCAGGGACCTGGACAGATACATGGAAGCCGTTCGCAACAAATAAAAGATATGCAGCTGTTTGCGCAAAAAACCATATCAGACACACACGCATAAGGAAAATCATCATGAGTGACATCACCATACCAAAGGAATTCGGCACCATCACAGCTGACGTCGTGGTTATCGGCGGCGGTATTGTGGGATCGGCAACCGCTTTCTGGCTGTCAAAAGCCGGCATGAAAACCATCCTGGTGGAAAAACGAGACGCTTTGTCCAGTCTGACAACCGCCGCCAGCGTGGAATGTTTCCGCACCCAGTTCACGGAAAAATCCATGGCTGACCTGGCCCTGACCAGTGTGGAGATGTTTGAAAATTTCAATGATGTTGTGGGCCTGCCCGGCATTGACATCCATGTGACCCAGCGGGGATACCTGTTTGTCACTGATGATGCGGCCCAGCTGCCTGATCTGAAAAAAGCTGTGGACCAGTACCATGCCATTGGTATCCCCGGTGCTGAATACATCGGCGCGGATGATCTGCACAAGCGCTTTACCTTCCTGGCCCCCCGGGCCCTGGGTGCTACTTTCAACAATCGGGACGGGTGGCTGTCCACCCATGAGGCCACCTATGGATTTGCCAAAGGGGCCGGTGATGCCGCGTTTTTCATGAAGACAAAAGTCACAGACATCCAGACCGACAGCCAGGGGGTGAGCGCTGTAAAAACCGCCAAAGGCACCATCTCCACCCGGCTGGTGGTCAACTGTGCCGGTCCCTTTGCCGGGGTCATCGGAAAAATGGCGGGCCTGGACATGCCGCTGCGAACCGTGCGGCGCCAGAAAGCCTATATCAAAACAGATCACCCGGACCTGCCGGCCGCTGCCCCTTTTACCGTGGATCTGGTGAACCACGGGTACTGGCGCCCGGAAGCAGGCGGCCTGCTCTGCGCCTGGGTGGACCCGGAGGAACCCGAGTCCCCGCCCGCAGATGAGCTGCCCACGGACTGGGATTTTGCCGCTGAATCCATCCACCGGGTATCCCGGCTCAACCCGTTTCTGGAAAAAGTGGCGGACAACCTCAAGGCCGAAGATGTCAACGTATCTGCCGGCCAGTATGTGTACACCCCGGATGACAAGCCGGTCATCGGTCCATCCGGAGAAATCGAGGGCTTTCATGTAAACTGCGGATACTGGTGCGGGGTCATGATGTCTCCGGGCGCCGGCAAACGGGTGGCAGACATTGCCTTCGGCAAAATGGACAACACAGACAACCCCCTGCGGTATTCCCGGTTCAGGGAAGGGAATTTTGAAAAAGGGGATACCTTCCTGAAATAGGACAGTTGAAACACAACCTGGCAGTGCCATGTAACCTTTCCATTGGGATCATGGAGGCCGCCCCGGTGTTTTGCTGCCGGCCTGGAATCCTTGGGGGCTTCGACAGTCCTGCAGCAAGGCACCACCGGGGGCTCCCGCTGTTTTCAGCGGCCCGTGTCCGAACAACCCCGTCCGGATTTATCCTGCCTGAGCATCTGTAACCGCTCTGTGAAAAACAGTTGACACCCTGTTGAAGAGAAGCCTATTTTAATAATACCAACGCCCTGCCGGGCACAACAAAACATGAAAGCTGTTAGCTTTTAGCAGTCAGGTATTGGCTTAACACTTAAAACTTTCATATAAAAAAATGATATAAATGCACAACCCAAGGAAACCGACCGTGAATAAGAAGATCTATGTCATCGCCTGCGCGGTACTGGCCAGGGATATGAAGGAAATTGCCCGGGAACTGGACCTGGAGCTTGATTTTACATTCCTGGAGGCCGGGCTCCATGAGAATCCCCATAAGCTGAATACAAAGGTCCAGGAAGCCATCGACAGGATTGCCGGCAACAGGGACGGGGACCGGATCATCATCGGATACGGGGTCTGCGGCAAAGGCACTGTGGGACTGACAGCCCGGGACATCCCCCTGGTCATCCCCCGGGTACATGACTGCATCGCCCTGTTTCTGGGCGGGGATCAGGCCTACCAGGACCAGTTCAAACGCTTTCCCGGCACCTATTACCTGTCTGCCGGCTGGTGTGAGGAAAAAGCGGAACCGATTTCCCAGCGGCGCAAAAAAGCCTGGTTCGGCAACCGCCAGCTGGTGTATGAGGACCTGAAAAACTCCCACGGGCAGAAAACCGCCGACCATACCTTTGCCTTTCTCAACTCCTGGCAGAAAAATTACCAGCGGGCCGCCTTCATTGAAACCCGGTCCGGCCAGGCCCCAAAATATGAACGCATGGCAAAAGACATGGCAAAAGAGTATGGATGGCAGTTTGAACGTATCACAGGGGACCAGGGCCTGCTCCGGCAGATAATGACTGCCACGGCATCGACCCCTTCGGTGCTTGTGGTACCGCCGGGCCATGTCATTGCCTTTGATGCCGTCACTGCAGGCCTTACTGCCAGCCCGGTATGGGACACCGCGACAAAGGAGCAGGCCGGGGATTCTGTGTGTATTATTCCTCCTGATGAACCACCTGCCCATGAACCTGATGATATCCGGACCGGACTGGGCATCGATGCCGGCGGCACCTATACCGATGCTGTGATATATGACCTGAAAAGTCAGACCACACTGTCCAAGGCCAAAGCATTGACCACAAAATGGGATTTCACCATCGGCATTGAAAACGCCCTGGCAAAGCTGGACCAGGACAGACTGGCTTCAGTGGAGCTGGTGGCGTTGTCCACCACCCTGGCCACCAATGCCATCGTGGAAAATGAAGGCCAGACCGTGGGCATGTTCCTGATGACACCCCCGGAACTGTCCCGGACCATTGACTATTCTCCCAAAACAGTGATCCAGGGGGAACTGGATATATCAGGCAGGCAAAAAACCGACATAGCCCCGGAGCAGATCAGAAAAACAGCTGACCAGATGATCGCCAGCCACGGCGTGACCGCCTTTGCCGTATCCGGGTATGCCGGCACCATCAACCCGGCCCATGAACTGGCGGTGAAAAAAATTCTCCAGGACCACACCCGGATGTTCGTGAGCTGCGGCCATGAACTGTCCGATACCCTGAATTTCCAGACCCGGGCTGTCACCGCCATGCTCAATGCCAGGATCATTCCGCGCCTGAAAAACCTGCTGGCAGATCTGGAACAGGTACTTTTTCAGTTCAACATTCAGGCCCCCATTGTGGTGGTCAAAGGGGACGGCACCCTCATGGATGCGGCCATGGCAAAAAAACGGCCTGTGGAAACCATTTTGTCCGGTCCGGCTGCTTCCGTGGCAGGGGCCAGGCACCTCACCGGCAAAACCGATGCCCTGGTGGTGGATATGGGCGGCACCACCACTGATACGGCCGCACTCAAGGACAACCTGGTGCGCCTCAATGAAAGCGGCTCCATTGTGGGGGGCCGCAGAACCCATGTCCAGGCCCTGGAGATCCGCACCGCCGGCCTGGGGGGGGACAGCCTGATAGCCTTTGAAAAGGGGGAATTTTCCATCGGGCCTGGCCGGGTGGCGCCCATTGCCTGGCTGGGAAAAAACCGGCCCGGGATACAGGAGGCCCTGGAATATCTCAAACACAATCTGAACCGGTTCAGCTCCTCCACAAAAAGAATGCAGATTTTAACATTTACCGGTTCCACCAGACTTTCAGACCCCAAACCCATGGAAGAACAGGTGATGTCCCTTCTGGCC
>JAABTU010000063.1 GCA_011389715.1 Desulfotignum sp. | reverse complement strand
GTGAACAAAAAAAGCAACTTTTTCTCTGCCCGGGCAGCGGACCTGGGGGAAAACATTCTGCCCTTTGACCAGATCATCCGGTCCGTGCATGACAATGCAGCTGATGCGCACAGTGTAAAACCCATATTCGACAGCCTGAACCTGCAATGGACCAGAGGATATAACATGACCCTGGGCCAAGAAGTGCTGGTTCCCTTTACCTGGTTTTACATGATCAATGAATTCAACGGCCCCTGTGCAGGCAACTGCAATGAAGAGGCATTGATCCAGGGGATCTGCGAACTGGTGGAGCGGCACACATCTTCTCTGGTAAGCCACGGAAACCTGGATATCCCGGGCATCCGCCTGGACACCTTCACCGATCCTTTGGTGAAAGAGCTGCTGGCCAAATACAGAGACTGCGGTATTCAGGTGCATGCGTCAGATTTTTCCCTGGACACGGGCATTCCCACCATCGCTGTTCTGGCCTGGGATCCGGCCACCTTTCCGGAAAAAAGTGAGATCGTGTGGACCGCAGGCACCGCGCCTGATCCACAAAAAGCCATGGGCCGGGCCCTAACAGAGGTGGCCCAGCTGGCAGGGGATTTCAATTCCGGATCCAGTTATGTGGCCTCGGGCCTGCCCAAGTTCACCAACATTGCCGATGCCGCCTTTATCACCCATCCAGAGACCATGAAGGATCTGGCCGACCTGCCGGACCTGTCAGACCCCAATATCCGGGTGGAGGTGGAAAACCTCATTGCCATGCTGGGCAGCAAAGATTACCAGATCCTGGCCATTGACACCCGGCATCCGGACCTGGATATCCCGGCTTTTTACACCATCATGCCGGGGGCCCATTTCAGGGAACGGGCCGCATCCGCCAGCGTGGGCATGTTTTCAGCCAGGCTCATGACCGAAACCCTGGTTCCTGCCCAAGCCTTAGACAAACTGGATGCCCTTGAACAGGCCCTGCCGGACCAATATTACACCAGTTTTTACAAAGGACTGGTATACTACACCCTGGGTGACCTGCACACGGCCCTGCAGGCATTTGAAACCGCCCTGGAAAGAGAACCGGTCCGCATGAACCTGCCGGACATCTGTTCCCACATGGGGGCCTGCCTCAAGGATCTGGGCCTGTATGAAAGGGCGGTCACTGTCTGCGAAAAAGGACTGGGTGTCGACCCCCAGCGGCCGGACCTGCTCAACACCATGGGGGTCTGTTATTTTATGCAAAAAAACCACCACAAAGCCATCACCTGTTTTGAAAATGCCCTGGAAGTGGACCCGTCCCAGGCCATCAACTATGCCAATATCGGTTCCAATTACCGGGAACTGGGGGAAACAGCGCTGGCGATAAAATACTATGAAATGGCCCTTGAAATCGATCCGGCCATTGACTTTGCCAGGGACAATATCAAAAAACTCAAAGGGTGATACCTGCTACCGACGTCCCAGCTGGCCGCAGCCGGCAGAGACAGACCTGCCCTTGCTCCAGCGCCGGATGACAAAAATATTTTTTTCAACCAGGTGTTGTGAGAACCGGTTCATATCAGCATCTGACGGGCTTTCATGGGCAAGGCCGGGCACCGGGTTGCAGGGGATGAGATTCAGGCGCACCGGCAAAGGATGGATAAATTCTGCCAGGCTCTCTGCATCGGCCTTTGTATCATTCACCCCTTTGATGAGGATATATTCAAACAAAAAAGTGTCTTTACGGGGCAGAGGAAAGCCTGCCAGGGTTTTTTTGAGCGTTTCCAAGGGCCAGGCATTGTTCACCGGCATCAGCTTTGACCGGGTCGGGTTGTCCGGGGCATTGATTGACACGGCCAGCCGGATGCCGGGCAGGTTCATGGCAGCCAGTTTCCGGATCCCCGGCACCACTCCGGCCGTAGAAATGGTCATGTGGCGCAGGGCAATGTCAAACCCTTTCTGCTCATTCATGATCTTTACAGCAGCCATAACCGGTGCAAAGTTGTCAAAGGGTTCTCCCATGCCCATAAACACGATATTTTTGATCATTTTTTTCAACACATGCCTGGCATTGTACAACTGGCCGGTGATTTCAGATATGGTAAGACTGCGCTGCAGTCCCATACGGCCGGTTTCACAAAAGGTGCAGCCCATGCGGCATCCCACCTGGCTGGACACACACAGGGTATTGTACCGATTCATGGGAACGATGACCGATTCTATCTCCATGCCGTCGGACAGCCGGGTAATGAATTTGGTGAGATCCCTGTCCTGGAAAACCGTTTTTACCCGGCCTGGTTCCAGGCAGATGTTTTTTTCCAAATCCCTGGCCAATGCCTGAGAAGCGGCAAATTCTGGTACAAAAAGAAAATCCGGATTTGCATTTTTAAAGATCTCCCGGTACAGCGCCCGGCCATGAAACCAGCCTTTTCCATACGCTGTTTCAAGGGTGTGGATTAGCTGTTCCAGGGTCATCGCCAAAATGTTCATGCTGTTTTTGTTTTCCATCACCAAATTTATATGAAAGTCGTCAGTACTCAGTTATCAGCTTCCAGTAAGAATTACATTTTTTTTCCTGTTGGTTACTGCCAGCTAAACGCTAACAGCTAAAAACTAACAGCTTTCATTTTTTATGGTGCCCGCTAAATTTTGAACCTGCGGATTGACTCTCCAAGGCTGGCGGCAAATTCCGTGATCCGGGTCACGTTTTCACTTACCTTCAGACTGGTATCTGTGACAGTGGCGGCATGGGTGTCCACACTGAGGATGTCATCGGCAATCCGGCTGGATGCCTTGGATATATCTGTAATATGTTCATGGTTGTCATGTATGCCCTGTGCAGCCAGGGATATGTTTTCAGCAATTTCTCCGGCAGTGCTGGACTGTTCTTCAATGGCACCGGCAATGGAGGTAACAATGGTATTCACATCATTGATCACCGTTGAAATCTGCTGAATTTCCGTTACCGTGCCCTTGGAAGAATCCTGGATACGCGCAATTTTTTCTGAAATATCTTTGGCAGCCTCTGCTGTCTGATGGGCAAGGCTTTTGATCTCATTGGCCACAACTGCAAAGCCTTTACCGGCTTCACCTGCCCGGGCAGCTTCAATGGTGGCGTTCAATGCCAGCAGGTTGGTCTGGCCTGATATATCGGCGATGGTCTGGGTGACCTGCCCGATCTCAGCCGCATCTTTGCCCAGTTCATCTACCCGGTTGGAAGCATCCCTGGCGGTTGACACGGCTGTTTCCGAAATCTGCCGGGCCTGACTGGTATTTTTGGCAATTTCCGACACAGTGGCATTCATCTGCTCCATGGCAGCGGACACCGTATCCAGGTTATCGGAAAACGCCTGGGAACTTTTGGTGACAGTAGCCACCCGCTCCTGCATTGCCTGGGCCGCACCGCTGACAGCACCTGATTTACGGGTCATTTTTTCAGCGCGGGTCTTCAGGCTGTCTGAAATCCCGGACAGATCCGCTGATGTCTGATCCAGGGTGGCCACTCCCTGGGCAATCTTTTTAAACACCGATGCTAGCCCCTGTACCATCTGGTTCATGGCATTCACCATGGACCCGATTTCATCTTTCTGGGGAACCTCTAAAGTTTTGGAAAAATCCCCCTGGGCAACATCTCTGGTAAAGGCTGCCGCTTTTTTAACAGGCCCGGCAATCCGGCCTGACACGATAAATCCCAGCAGCACGGCTGCCGCGATTCCCACCAGAGTGGCTGCCACCAGAATGGTAACTGCCTGCTGCTTTTCTTTTATCAGATCTGCTTCCGCCTGAAGGATAAGCCCCTGGGATATCGCGCCGGCCTGGTCCAGCTGCCGTGTCAGATCATTGGCAAGGGCAATGGTTTTTTCATCAATGGTATCCAGAAGTGCGTAATCATAGGGTTCTGCAGACAACTGCAGATGCATCTGGTCATAGGCCACCTTGAAACTGGGCAGAAAGATGGATGTATGAAACGCTTTTGTGTCCTGGATGATCTGGCGGAGTTCCGGGTCATGGGTGGGAAAAATGGATTTTTCCCGGACTTCACCACCCTCCAGCATGGCTTTCTGGTAGTGATTGAACCGCGCCACATTTTCCTGGTGCTTCTGCCATGCAGTATCCAGCGCATCTGTATCCAAAGCAGCCATAAGGGTCATGATGGCCGAGATGTCCTGGCTCACCGCCAGTTTCATGTTGATGGCCGATTCCGTCAGAGGGGCTGTTTCAATCACCTGCCTGAAGCTGTCCTCCAGATTCTTCATGCCATTATAACTTACCAGACTGACAACTGCGGTAATGGCGGCAATAGCCAGAAATCCCCCCATCTGTTTGGTGCGGATCGAATGCAACCAGTTCATATCTGCTCCTTCGTGCTTGGCGTTTACGGCAATGCATCAATTACAACAGGTCAAACCACAAACACCTGGAAAAGTCAAGGCAGGGAGCGCAAGGCATGACACTGGTGGGGAAACTTGTTGACCCCGGCCGGACACTATCCTATTACAGCGGACATGAAATCATTTTTCCAATGGCTGAAAAATTTAAATATCAGGACCAAGCTGCTGGGAGGACATACCCTTATCATTATTATTGCCGTGATAGCGCGGCGGCATCATCATCTCCCGGGTACAAACTACCATAGAAACCCATATTGAAAGTGAATTGACCAATGCCACCGCCGCTATCCGCAATATGGTACGCACCGTCGCTGACACCTCCATCAAAAATCACCTGCGGGCCGTGGCGGAAAAAACCTGGAAATTGTCCAAGCTGTCTATCAGGAGTTTGAACAGGGTCTGATCAGGGAGACCCAGGCCAAAGAACTGTGCCGGAAAATCCTTTTCAGCCAGACCATCGGCAGGACCGGATATATTTTCTGTGCCAATACAAAAGGCATTGCCGCAGAACATCCCAATCCCGGGGTGACCGGCAAACGGTTCATGGACCGGTCGTTTGTCAGGGAGATGATCCGCCTGAAAACCGGGTACCTGGAATATGAATGGAAGAACCCGGAAGAAGACGTCATGAAACCCAAGGCCATGTATATGAGCTATTTTGCACCCTGGGACTGGATCATTTCGGTTTCCACCTACCGGGAAGAATTCACGCACCTTATCGAGATATCTGATTTCAGAAAAAGTATCCTGGACCTGACGTTCGGAAAAACCGGATACGCCTACATCCATGACTCATCAGGAAATCTGATCGTTCACCCATTTGTGACCGGGAATCAGTAAAAAAGATATCCGGTCCCAGTACCAAGAACCCCGGCCCCTGCCATCTGCCTTTTTATCCCTGACAAAAGGGTATAAAAATGCAGATGGCATATCGCTTCTTGCTGTCCCTGCATCCGTCACCCCACGGGCGTTACAGGTCCGGTAATGCCTGACGGGGAATATGTTTCTCACCGCCTTGACGTCACCTGTCCCTTTTCTGCCGGATCTCTTCAGCCACCTGATCCGCCAGCCATTCAATCCGCCACAAACAGGTTGAGGGCATCGATATATACCGGGTCCTGCTCCTCCAAAACCCTGATCAGGTCTTTGTGCATGCGCTGTTTCAATTCCCGGAAGATCCCCCTTTTTTTATCAAAAGCAGCGGCAAAGGCCAGGGCTTCGGTCATCAGGATTTCCTGGTTGGCGCAGGCCTTGATGATGACGTTGTTTGCTTCAAGTTCTTCTGCTGTCATACGCTGGCCTGACAGAATCATCCGGTTGAACAAGTGTTCGGGCACGGCCTTGCGCACAAACGCGATCATGCCGGGCAGAAACGGAATGCCCACATCCACCTCGGGAAAGCAGAAAAATCCCCGGTCCTTTTTCATGAACCGGAAATCACAGGCACAGGAAAGGATGGCACCGTTACCAAAGGCGTGGCCGTTGATGGCGGCAATCACGGGCACGGGAAACAGCAGCAGGCGTTTGAAAATCTTGTTCATATCATACATGAATGCCTTGACCGTGTCATTGTCCTTGTCCTGGACTTTTTGCCCGATCCATTCCACATCAATGCCCTGGGAAAAGTTTTTTTCATCGGTTGCGGTCAGGACCAGGGCCCGGATATCGGTGTCTTCCTGAATCTGGTCCAGGCACTGGTTGAAAACCTGTGAAAATACCTGGTTCATCCGGTTGGGGCCGTTGCACATCTCCATAACCGCGATTCTGTTTTCCTTTTTCCATGTCACCTTCGGCATATGTTCACACTCCTTATGTGGTTGGGTTTGCGGTTACAACCCGCCAAAAGGCGGTCGATCATTCTATTTATACGGTATGGGCATCTATATCAAGGTTTTTCATTGATCTGTGCCGGGGTGGGGGTATTGTAAACAACGGGCCCGTGCCGGGGGGTCCCTGTGGGTCTCACACCTCTGCTGCGTTTAACAGTGCGTAAGACATACTGCGCTAAACGTCAAAAACTGCGGGCAGGTATGTCCTCAGACAGTTTGCCGTTCTTAACGCTTCGCAAGACTAACGCACTGTAACAAACCCAGCAGAATGGGATTCGACCCACAGCAACCCCCCGGCACTAGTTGCTGATGGCAGCAAATACCTATCTGGTGAAACGACACGGGCATTCACCTGCACAGCAAAACCCCCCCGTGGGGATTCTTGGAGCAGATACCAGGGTAATCGCATGTAGATGCAGCGTCACCTATATTGGCATAGCCCCCTGAGGGTGCCGTGTGACAGGACCGTCAGATGCCAATCTCGGGCCGGTCACACGGCACCCTCAGGGGGCGGGTATCAAGCAGCTGAACAGGATGTGCTTACATGCGATGGCCCTGGGCAGATACAATTTAAACTTGACAAAAATATACCACAAGGTGATATTGAAATTTTTTCACCTGCAATTGATTTGTTTTGAGGGACTGATGAACAAACCGCTTCACTTTGAAACAAAGGCCATTCATGAAGGGATCAAAGACCATAACTGGGAAGGGGCCACCCTGCCTCCCATCTTCCAGTCCGCGGCCCATTTTCATGACACGGCAGACAATCTGAGCCAGACCTTTGCCGGAGAGCTGCCCGACCATATCTACATGCGCCTGACCAACCCTACCAACCGGTTCTTAGAGGAAAAACTGGCCTCCCTGGAATCAGGCAGAGCCGCCGTGGTCACTGCTTCGGGCATGGCAGCCATCAGCAATGCCTGCATGACGTTGCTGCGGGCCGGGGATGAATTTGTGGCATCCTCCTCTCTGTTCATGTCCACCTATGCGCTGTTCACCAATATATTCAAAAAATACGGCATCACGGTGCGTCTGGCAGATCCGCTGGATATGGATGACATTGCCGCAAACATCACAGACAAAACCCGGTTTGTTTACATGGAAACCATTACCAATCCGGGCATGGAAATCCCTGATCTTAAAAAAATCGCTGCGCTTGCCCATGAAAAAGGCGTGCCGCTGATGGTGGACAACACCCTGGCATC
>JAABTU010000062.1 GCA_011389715.1 Desulfotignum sp. | reverse complement strand
CAGGCCGGGGACAGGATGCCCGAAATGCCCTTGCCAGTGGATTTGAATCCCCATGAAGCATGAAAACCATACCCAGGAAGAGCTGTTTTGGCGGATCAGGCTGTTTGATGCTCTGTCCTATCCGTCCGTGATGATCTCTCTGGACAAAACCGTGGTGGGGGCAAACAAGAAGTTTTATGATGTCTACAACCTTACCCCTGAAGATATTCTGGGCAAAAAATGTTTTCATTCATTTTTGTATAAGGATACCCCTTGTAATTCAGATGCCTGCCCCATCTCCCGGGTGATCACCAACAAAGAAGGGCATTCCTACACCCTCAAGCACCAGTACAAATGGGAGGAAAGGGTGTTTTCTCCGATTTTTGATGATAAAGGGGATGTGGCTTTTGTGCTTTCCAGTATCCGGGATATCACCCGGACCAAATCCCTGGAAAATCAGCTCATCGGGGTCAAGGAATTTATCACCCGGGTCATCTATGCTTCTGCCAGTGCCATTGTGGCAGCAGACCGATCCGGCAAGATCGAGTTGATGAATTCAGAGGCCAAGGAGTTGTTCGGGGCGTATAACGGTGGTGAGGGCACCATCACCCGGACAGAACAGCTGTATCCCCCGGGAAAAGCCAAGGAGATCATGCGCATGCTGCGGGATGAAAAAATCGGCGGCAGGGGCAAACTGATCATACCCAGAACAACCATAGTCAATGCCAAGGGCGAAGAGATCGAAGTGGAAATGTCGGCGGCCATTATTTATGATGAACACGGCAATGAATCCGCCACCATGGCCATCTACAATGATCTCAAGGACAAGATCAAGGTTGAAAAAGAACTCAAAATGACCCAAAAACAGCTGGCCCAGTCGGAAAAAATGGCATCACTGGGACAGTTGGCTGCCGGGGTGGCCCATGAAATCAACAACCCGTTGACCGGGGTGTTGTTTTATGCCAGTATGCTGCTGGAACGGTCCGATCTGGATGCAGATGCAAAAGAAGATCTCAACTATATTGTGGAAGATGCCAACCGCTGCAAGAATATTGTTAAAAGCCTCCTGGTGTACAGCCGGAGTACGGACTCCAACAAGCGCATCATCCAGATCAATGAGATTGTGGAACAGAGCCTGAAGCTGATCAGAGACCAGAAAAAGTTCCGCAACATTCAGGTCCGGCGGTATCTGTCCGAAGAGATGATGCTCATCAATGCCGATACAAACAAGCTGAACCAGGTGATCATCAATCTGGTGATCAATGCGGCAGATGCCATGCACGGCACCGGCAAAATCACCTTGCACACCTACAAGGACAAACCCCATAAAAAGGTATTTCTGGAAGTGAAAGACACAGGAGAGGGTATTCCCAGGGAAAACCTGTCCAAAATTTTTGATCCGTTTTTCACCACCAAGGAGGTGGGAAAAAGCACGGGTTTGGGGCTGAGCATAGTGTACGGTATTATTGAAGAACACGGAGGCAGGATTTCAGTCAAGGAAACCGGTACCAAAGGCACCACATTCATCATTGAATTTCCTTTGTACCTGCCCACTGAAGACGGGCCCCATTTTTGTGGCCCGTCTGTAATGCAATAAAAAAACCACACCCGGCAACGGGTTTTACATGACAACAGGAAACTTGCTGATATGTCTGAATTACCTAGCAGTGATGAAAAAAGCACAGCCGATGGTTTTGCTTTGCAGCAGAAGGTGAAGGATATCTTTTTCCAGCCCCGGGTTCTGGTGGTGGATGATGAAGAACGGATTCGGAAAGTCTGTCACCGCCTGCTCACCCAGGAAGGCTGTGATGTGGCCATGGCGGACAACGGCATAAAGGGTCTGAAGATGATCGATGAGACCCATTTCGATATTGTGCTGCTGGATCTTATGATGCCGGGCATGTCCGGCATGGATGTGTTGACCAGGATCAAGGCCCGGCACCCGGATACCGTGATTATTGTCATCACCGGATATGCCACTCTGGAGCATTCCATTGAAACAATGAAAAAAGGGGCGTTTGATTTTTTGTCCAAACCTTTTTCCCCCCAGGAACTGCGGATGGTGATATCTAAAGCCATTGAATTTATCCGGACCCTTCAGGATATCTCCAGTGAGAAATCACGCATGCGGGTCATGGTAAATACCCTGAGAGAAGGGGTGTTGACAACAGACCACCAGAAACGCATTGTTCTGGCCAACCCGGCTTTTTTAAAAATGATCGGATCAGCAAGACGGTCTGCCATCGGCCAGGATGTCAGGGTTGTTGTGGACCACCAGCGGGTTCTGGAAATGATTGACCAGGCCATTGAACAGCCTGGAGACCAGTTTGCTGAAATCACCGATGAAATCACCCTGACAGACGACCATGATCAGGAAGAGCGGATCATCGGTATCCGCTGTATCCCTTTCCGGGACCGGCTCAACCGGAACCTGGGGGCGGTGACGGTGTTTCATGATATTACCACCTTGAAAAAAATGGACCAGCTTAAATCAGATTTTGTGTCCATGGTGGCCCATGAAATCAAAAGTCCCCTTAACTCCATTCTCATGCAGCTCAAGGTGGTCCTGGACGGCCTGGCAGGAGAACTGACAAAAAAGCAGACAGAGATCCTGTCCAGGAGTGCTGATAAAATCACCTCCCTTGCAGACCTGGCCGCAGAACTGCTGGATCTGTCCAAAATAGAGTCCGGACTCATCAACCAGGAACGCGAAGAGCTCAATCTGACCAACCTGATTGCTGAGCAGGTGCAGTTCTACAAGGGACAGGCCGATGCCAAGTCCATTCACCTGAGCAAAAAATCCTGTCCGGATGAGATGTTTGTCATGGGCAACCGCACCAATATTGAAGAGGTGCTGGCCAACCTCATATCCAATGCCATCCGGTACACCCCTTCCAGTGGGAAGATAACCGTGTGGTGCGATAAAAATGAAGATTTCGTCAATATCCATGTGGCAGACACAGGACTTGGGATTCCCGAAGAATACAAAGCCCAGATATTTGACCGGTTTTTCCGGGTCAAGAATGAGAAAACCCGGTATATCAATGGTACCGGACTGGGGCTTGCCATTGTAAAAAGTATTGTGGAATCCCACAACGGCACAATTCAGGTGACCTCACAGGAAGGCCAGGGAAGCCATTTTACAGTCAGTCTGCCCATATCCCAGTACAAGATATGAATCCCGGCTTTTTTTCTTGTCATTTGGATGAAAAAATCATATGCATGGCATGAACAACGGGAAATTGATTTTCTAAAGCGGGGTCCTGCGTGCAGAAAGATGCCAGACTGGAAAAAAGCGAACGGCTGAACCTGGTTCTCACCACCATCAGGGATGTGGGCCGGCTGCTGATCAGCCAGCGGGATAAAGGCAGACTGGTCCAGGGGATCTGCGATATCCTGGTGGGCAAACGGGGATACTACAATGCCTGGATCGGCCTTATGGACGAAAACGGCAAGGTTTTTCTGGTGGTGGATTCCGGGTTCATTGACCGGTTTTCGGCTGTCCGCAGCCAGATCCTGGAGCAGAAATTTACAAAGTGCATCAAAAAAACCCTGGCATCGGAACAGGTGTTTGCCGTTCTTGATCCGGTAAAAGAATGTTCCCGGTGCCTACTTGCCCACGGATATGCAGACCGTGGTGGACTGGCTGCAAGCCTTGTCCATGAACAGCGCAGTTTCGGGTTCATGGTGCTGTCCATTCCCAAACATCTGGCAGCCGACCTGACGGAAAAGCATATTGTCAAGGAAATGGCTGATGACATTGCCGCAGCCCTGTACCGCCTGGATCTGGAGGAAAAACAAAAAAAAGCGGAACTGGCAACCCAAAAAAGTCGGGCCCGGTTCAAGACCCTTATTGAAAATTCCCTCAACTATATTTCCATTATCCAGAACCACGAGATTGTCTATCAGAAACCCGGCCAGCGCAAGGTGCATTCTTTGATGACCCATGTGTTCAATCCGCCGCAGTTCTCCCATGTCTATGCCGGTGACAGAAAACGGATCAGGCAAAAATACCAGGATCTTCTGGCAGGACAGATCCAGCGCATGGAAGAAGATTTCAGGTATTATCCCAAAGGATCGGATCAGGCTGCCTCTGAAGTCAGGTGGGCGTTGATTTCCGCCACCATGATAGATTATCTGGGGGTGCAGTCTGTGCTGACAAATATCATGGATATCACCGATTCCAAGGAGGTGGAAAATTTTTTACGGATTCAGGACAAAATGACATCTCTGGGACGGGTAACCGCAGGCATCGCCCATGAAATACGCAATCCCTTGTCCGGGATCTATATTTATCTCAAAGCCTTGAAAAAGATTTACAATGAGATGGGGGATATCACAAAAGTGGTGTCCATTATAGAGAAAATTGAACTGGCTTCGGACAAGATTGAATCCATAATCAAGCGGGTTATGGATTTTTCAAAGCCGGGCCAGCCCAGGTTTATTTTTGCCAACATCAACACCTATATTGATGAGGTCACCAAACTCACCGCCGTGACCCTGCGCAAAAGCGGGATACAGTTTGTCAAACATCTGGATCCCGATATCCCGGAATGTTTTGTGGAACCCCACCTCATTGAGCAGGTGATCCTAAATCTGATCACCAATGCCGCAGAAGCCATGAAAAATTTTTCCGGGGAAAAGCAGATTCAATTATCCACCACAAGCACCCTTGACCATGTTATCATTCAGATCAAAGACACAGGCCCGGGAATCCCCATATCACGTCAGGGCAAAGTGTTTGATCCCTTTTATACCACCAAATCCAATTCATCCGGCATCGGGTTGAGCATCTGTCACCGTATCATCCTGGACCATGGCGGGGTGCTCAAGCTCAATTCCGCTGAAAACAAAGGCACCCGTTTTACCATTGAACTGCCTTTGAAAACAAAAGAGGGCAGCAAGGGGTGATCCGGTACACCATTGCCATTGTGGATGATGAGCAGACCATCCGGGACGGCCTGGATATGGTTTTGGCAGACACCTACAATCTGGCCCTGTACAAGGATGCGGAAGGGTTTGCTGCAGCCCTGGCAGACAAGGTGCCGGACCTGGTCCTCATGGACATCGGCCTGCCCGGTATGAGCGGCATCGAAGCCCTGAGACTTGTCAAGGAACAGCATCCCGGATTGCCCGTTATCATGATTACGGCGTTTGAAGATATCCAGATGGTGATCCAGTCCATGAAACTGGGGGCATTCGATTTCATACTCAAACCCATTAACCCGGATCTGCTGGAACTAACCATCCAGAAGGCGGTTTCCTCCATTGCCCTGGTCAAGGAGGTTCAGCTGCTTCAGGAAAAATTTCTCCGGGAAAACGAACCGTGTTTTATCGGGGAGAGCAAAAATATCGCGGATATCATGGACTTTATCAACATGGTTTCCAGCAGCCCGGATACCCCCATCATGATTCTGGGAGAGACCGGTACAGGCAAGGAACTGATCGCCAAAGCCATCCATGCCAGAAGTCCGGTGTTCCAGGGGCCGTTTGTGGCGGTGAACTGTTCCGCCTTTCCCGAAGATCTGCTGGAATCAGAGCTGTTCGGATACGAGGCCGGTGCGTTTTCCGGGGCCAGACACCATGGAAAAAAAGGGTTTATCGAAGAAGCCCACAAGGGCACCCTGTTTCTGGATGAGGTGGCAGACCTGAGCCCGGCTGGCCAGGCCAAGCTGCTCAGGTTCCTGGAAAACGGTGAGTTTTATAAAGTGGGGGGCACCCGTACCTACAGGGTATCCACCCGGGTGGTGTCTGCCACCAACAAGAATCTGGATGATCTGGTGGCAGCGGGCAGATTCAGAAACGATCTGTATTTCCGGCTCTGTGTCGTTACGGCCAATATTCCCTCTTTGAACGAACGGCCTGATGATATTCTGCTCCTGGCCAAGTATTTTTTGCTGCAGTTCAATGAAAAATTTTGCAAATCCTTGACAGGATTTACAAAAGATGCCAGACAGCGCCTGGTATCCCACACCTTTACCGGAAATGTCAGGGAGCTGAAAAACATTGTGGAACGGGCCGTTCTGGTGGCAAAAAATGATCTCGTGGACACACCAGAGCTTGGACTGATACCGGACACTGCTGACAGACAAGCTCCTGTCCAGCTGTCACAAAGGGCCCTGGAAAACAGTCATGAACTATCTGAACATGCGGTTACCATACCTGATAAAGGCGTGATTCTGGGAAAACTTTTGTCAGACATGGAACATGCCTTTATGGCAAAGGCCCTGGCCCAGACCGGAGGAAATGAAAGCCAGGCAGCACGGCTTTTGCACATGAACCACCACACCTTCCGCTACCGCTGGAAGAAATTGAAGAAAAAAGGTTAGACTCCCTGGATGCCCACAGGCTGTTTCACCACGGTCAAAAGCATCTTGAACCGGGAGGCAGCAGCCGCGGAATGGGGGACATTTTCAGGCATGACCACCACCTCTCCGGCTTTCGCGGTGAGATCTTTGTCCCCCACATGGATCAGGACCTCACCGTCCAGCACCCGGACCATGGCATCCCCGGGGGAGGTGTGGGCGCTGATTTCCTCGCCTTTGTCAAAAGCAAACAAGGTGATATTCACATGGAACTTGGCGGCAAGGGTGCGGCTGACCACCCGGCCGTCTTCATAATCCACCAAGTCCACCAGGGTAACGGGCTGCGAAAAATCTATATTTTTAATCAGTTCTTTTTTATCTGCCATGGGATCATCCTTTCGTGATGGTGACTCTTTTGTTTGACAGGTATATGGTTTCAGATGTTACGTATAATTCCAAATTATTCACATATCCAGGGTTTGTCAATTGTCCGGGTGAGACAGGTCAGTGGTTCAGGTGAAAGATATCAATGGCCTGGTCCCGCAGATACTGGCCGATGGGAATGGCGGATGTGGCAGCCGGAGAGGGTGCATTGCATACATGCAGAGACCGCCGGCTTCTGGCAAACAGAAAATCATGCACCAGGCTGCCGTCCTTCATGACGGCCTGTGCCCTGATGCCGGCAGGCCAGGGCAGAAGGTCCTCCAGGGTCAATGACGGACAGTATCTGCGGATCCGCTTCAAATACCCGGGTTTCCAGAAAGAATCCATCTGTTCTCTGATGCCTGACCCCAGGTTTTTTGCCATGACTTTCCAGAAACCGGGAAAAGAAACCATTTCTGCCATATCTGTGGGATCCATGTTCATGCGGCCGTATCCTTCACGTTTGAAACCCAGCACTGCGTTGGGCCCCACAGTGATGCTGCCGTCAATCATTGGGGTCAGGTGTACCCCGAGAAACGGCAGGTCCGGGTCGGGTATGGGATAGATGAGATGGGAGACAATGTGTGACATGCGGTGGGGAAGCTGAAAATATTCCCCGCGGAAAGGGATAATGGCAAAATCAATGGCAATGTGCATCATTTTTGCCAGACGGTCGGCCATCAGACCGCCGCAGGCTATCACATACCTGGTG
>JAABTU010000061.1 GCA_011389715.1 Desulfotignum sp. | reverse complement strand
AAAGAATTGTGACTATCAAGTATTTGTGCAGAGCCCTGGATATTTGCAAGTTGCGTGTTGTTCCAAAAGCTGGTCTTCATCGTCTGGGATGGTATTTTTCGTGCATGCGCAGCAGGTAGTCCCTGGAGATATGGGTATAGATCTGGGTGGTGGAGATGTCTGCATGGCCCAGCATGGTCTGGACAGACCGCAGGTCAGCACCCCCTTCCAGCAGGTGGGTGGCAAAAGAGTGGCGCAGGGTATGGGGGGTGATGTTCCGGGAAATCCCGGCTTTTGCCGCATATTTTTTGATGATTTTCCAGAAACCCTGCCTGGTCATGGGCTTTGTTCCCCTGGCAACAAAAAGATACTGGCTGGTGAGATGCTTGAGCACCAGGGGCCGGGCCTGGTCTTTCCACTGCCTGGCAACCTTGCCGGCATGTGACCCGATGGGCACCATGCGTTCTCTGGAACCTTTGCCCATCACCCGCACCAGGTTGGCATCCAGGTTGATGTCGGACAGTTTGATATGGATGAGTTCAGACACCCGCAGGCCCGCCCCGTACATGATTTCCAGCATGGCGGCATTGCGCAGCTCTTTGGGCCGGGTGGTGTCGATGACTGCCAGCAGGGCTTCCACTTCCGGTATGGACATGATTTCGGGAAGGGCCTGGCCGGTTTTGGGAATGTCCACATCCGTGACCGGATTGGCCGTGACATGGCCCTGGTTTACCAGGAATCTGTACAACCCCCTGATGGTGATCAGATGCCTGGCCCGGGATTTCGGGGCCAGGCCTTTGCGGGCCAGGTGGACCAGCCATGCCAGAATCACGGTGGTATCTGCCTGATCCAGATGCTGGATGTTGTTTTCCACCAGAAAATTTCCAAACTGGGACAGGTCATCTGCATAGGATGCCATGCTGTTGGGGGACAGCCCTTTTTCCACAATGAGAAAATCAAGGTATTCCTGGATGAACCGGTCCATGTCATATCCCTAGAGAAAAAGTTCGGAAATACATCGAAATCCGATGGTATTGGCGGTAAACCCGTTTTTGTACAGCCCCCTGGAACTGAGGGTTACATGGGAGCCGCTGTTCCATGCCCCGCCCTTTGCAACGCACAAAGGGCTGCTGCCGGCGTTTGCGGCCGGCGGCATCTCCACATCTGCCGTCCATTCCATGACATTGCCCAGCATGTCCACGATGGTAAAGGCATTGGCATGCATTTCATAGGCATCCACAGGACTGGTATCTGCCAGACCGCTGTCTTCAATGTTCAGGGCCTGGACGGCAAAATCATTTCCCCAGGGGTATCTGCAGCCCAGGTCGGTCCGTGCTGCTGCTTCCCATTCGGCCCGGGTGGGAAGCCTGCGCCCGATCCATGATGCATATGCAAACGCATCTTCGACACTGACCTGCACCACAGGGTGGTTCTTTTTTTTGTGCAGAGAAGACCCAGGGCCGTGGGGCTGATACCAGCAGGCACCTTTAACCTGTTTTGAGCCCCTGCTCTTGTGCCATGATGCCTGGCTGCCGCTGCGTTTGAACCGGGAAGAAAACACCGTGCCAAACCCGGTTTTCTCTGCTGTGGTCTGGTATCCTGTGTTGTCTATGAAAATTTCAAACAGGGCATTGGTGACCGGATACCGTCCGATATAGACTTCAGGCATTTCAAACTGCTGCAGTGCCAGGTTGAATGAAGCACCACCTTTTTTTGTGCCCACGGTATAGATGCCGCCGGGAACCTTGACATAGGCATTGAATTTTTTTTCCCTTTCCCCCAGGGCGTCATCAAATTCTTCAGCCAGGGCCTGCTTTTGTCTGAAGTCTTCCAGGGCCTGAAGTTCTTCATCACTGAGCTCGTCAACCTCCTCCAGGTCTTCGTCATCCTCCAGTACAATTTCTTCAACATCTTCATCCAGTTCCTCTTCATCAAGCGCTTCTTCCTCATCAAGTTCCGCCAGTTCTTCATCTTCATCAAGGACAGTGATGTCGTCATCCTCATCAAGCGCTTCTTCCTCATCCAGCTCAACCAGTTCCTCATCTTCATCAAGAACGGTGATGTCATCATCCTCATCAAGGGTTTCGGGCTCCTCCAGGTCCTCAGGTGCATCCTGTTCTTCAATCTCTTCTAACTCTTCGTCCTCATCCAGAACAACCTCTTCACTTTCTTCATCAGGTTTTTCCTCCTCATCCAGCTCCACCAGCTCTTCATCCGGGTCCAGTGCTATCAGTTCTTCATCTTCATCCTGTTCTTCAACTTCTTCCAGGTCCTCATCAGCATCTATCTCGTCAACCTCTTCAAACAGATCATCCGCGTCTGCCATGCTTTCTTCTGAATCGCCTTCACTGTCCTGCATTTCTGTGTCATCTGGCGGCACTCCCTTAGAAATGCGGGTAAGCAGGTTTTTGATCTGTTCAATGATATCCCGGGATGCTTCGGTTTTCTCATCTGCCTGGAATTCATCCAGAAAATCGGTGAGGGTCTTGAGAATATCTGTTGCCTGCTGCAGATCTACATCCCCGGTTTTGATGGCATCACTGAAGGATGACAGCAGGTTGTTTTTGGCATCCGCTGTCATGTCAAAGATGTTGGCATCGGTGATCATTATGTTTTCAGGGTTTTTGCCTTTGCTGGACAAGCGCCTGAGGTCGGCATTTATGGCCGATTTTAGACTGAAAAAGTTCCTTCTTTTGGATTTGATTTTTGATGTATCTGTGCCCACATCCCAGACAGCTTTCACCAGGGTGTCTGTATCGATACGATGCAGAGACTGGATGGCATCTTCGGTGGTATAAAAGGAAAGAATGGCTGCAAGTGCTTTCTGCTTGACAGCGCCTGGCCGGTAGTTCAGGTGGGCAGCTGCCTGGTGAATGCCTTCCAGGGTGATGGAAATATTGGCCAATGGCCCTCCTGTGAGAAAAGTTTGGATTCAGATGGTATTATTGTATATCCCGGGATTTTTTTCAACCGGGTGATAATTGGTGCTGTATCACAAACATCTTCCAAAGAAAAGAGCGGTTTGTGCCCCAAATACTTGACGCGGCATGAGGGGGCGAATATACTTGGCATGAAAATAACCGGAACCAACGTTTTGATAATCTGGAAAATTGATGCGGCAAGATCCCGGATTGCCAGGACATATAAAAAACAGGAATGATACATATGTGGACCAGAATGGGAATATGGTGCCTGCTTGGGGCGTTTTTCGTGTGGCTGTTCAGCGGAATTTCCAACTTTATGGAAGCAGACAATTTCTGGGTGGGGTTGACCCTTTCCCGGGTGCTCGGCGATTATGCCGAATCCGTGGTTGGGTTCATTCCTGTAGCAATGGTGGAAAATGTGCTGTATTTTCTGGTGTTTGAGCTGCCCCTGTATGGATTTGTTCTGGGATTGGGAACCCTGTTTCTTGTCATCGGTATGTTTTATAAAGCAAAGACGTGAAAATTTTAGGACAGTCTGCAAAGGAAAACAAAATGGATAAAAAAAATCAGGTGACCCATACCACGGTGTTGACCCGGCGGCAGTTTCTGTACCTGGCCGGAACAGTGTCTGCAGCCGGCCTGTTTCAATTGTACGGTTGTGCAATGGATCCTGTTACCGGTGAACGCCAGTTGATGATGGTGTCCCGGGACCAGGAGATCGCCATTGACCGCCAGCAGTCGCCATTTCAGTTCTCATCAGATTACGGGGTCATTCAGGACCAGGGTCTGAACCGGTATATCAACCAGGTGGGCACAGATCTTGTGCCCCATGTCCACCGGCCGGACATGCCCTATAATTTTCAATGCGTCAATGCCACCTATATCAATGCCTATGCCTTTCCCGGCGGAACCATTGCCGTGACCAGGGGGATTCTGCTGTCTCTGGACAATGAGGCGGAACTGGCAGCCCTGCTGGGCCATGAGCTGGGCCATGTCAATGCACGGCATACTGCTGAGCAGGTTTCCAAGAGCCAGTTGTCATCTCTGGTGGTGGGCGGGTTATCGATTCTGGCAAACACCCAGTCCAGCGGGCTGGGCAATCTGACCCAGCAGCTGGGGGCCCTGGGACAGGGTCTGTTTTTGGCCAAATACAGCAGAGACAATGAGCGGGAAGCGGATTTTCTGGGGCATGAATACATGGTCAAGACCGGTTATGGGTCTAAGGGGTTTGTGGGGCTTATGGAGATGCTCAATGCCCTGAACAAACAGAAACCCACCTCCACCCAGATACTGTTTTCCACCCATCCCATGAGTGATGAGCGCCTGGCAGCCGCTGTCCAGCGGGACCAGGGGCCGTATGCCTATACCGCAGATGCACCATTGTCCAGGGAACGGTACATGGACCGCACAGCCGGGCTCAGACGTCATAAAGATGCCATTTTTTCCATGCAGGAGGGGGAAAAATATCTGGCCCGGGAAAAGTACGACAATGCCCGGGCCGCGTTTGCAGCTGCCCTGGACCAGGCAAAAGAGGATTATACCGCCCATGTGCTCATGGCCAAATGCCAGCTCATCCAGAAAAAACCTGTGCAGGCGGTTCCCTATGCAAATGCAGCCATTGACCTGTACCCCACCGAACCCCAGGGCCATTATGTGGCCGGGCTGGCCCATGTGGGGGCCAATCAGTTTTCACGGGCGTATGACAATTTTGTCAGTTGTGACCGACTGCTGCCGGGCAATCCCCAGCTGACCTTTTACAAGGGGTATTCCCGGGACAAGCTGGGCCGGCAGCAGGCTGCTGCAGCAGATTATGCCGCCTATCTGAAAATGATCAATTACCAGTCCAACCAGTATTCCCAGTATGCCTACAAGCGGTTGAAAGAATGGGGATATGCCCAGTAAGCGTGAGCCGGACCGCTGCCTGGAAATGATCTCACAGGCCCGGGTCATGACGCTGGCCACCAGCGCAGACAACCATCCCTGGACCGCACCGGTGTATTATTTTTACAGGGACAGGGCATTTTACTTTTTTTCCAGCCCGGATGCCCGGCATATCTGTGATGGAAAAGACCGGCTATGTGCTGCATCCATTTTCCGCATCCATGACTCTATTGAACATCTTGAGGGCCTGCAGATGAGCGGACCGGTTCTGGAACAGGGCCCCGGCACACAGGCGATGGCTGTGGCAGGTGCCTATGCCCGGCAATTCGGTATTTCTTTTGCCGGATCAGACATTCTGGGGTTTTTCAAAAATGCGTTTCATGCCCGCCTGTATAAATTTGTGCCGGACCTGGTCTATCATATGGACAACCGCCGGGGGTTCGGATTCCGGGAGCGCATCGATTTATGAAGTTCACCGGCCTGGACCAGTGTGTGCAATTTCTGGAACAGCAGGGGGAACTGGTCCGCATACAACAGCTGGTGGATCCCCACCTGGAGATGGCGGAAATCACCCGGCGGGTGTTTGCTGCCGGCGGGCCGGCCATTTTGTTTGAAAATGTCAAAAACACGGCCTTCCCGGCATTGTCCAACCTGTACGGTACCTGGGAGAGGACCCTGAAGATATTTGAACCGGAGCTGGCGCAGGTCAAGGCCCTTGTGGACATGAAATTCGCCCCCCGGCAGACCGTAAGATCCCCGGGCCGGCTGATCAAGGCAGGCATGGCTCTGGCCCGTTCACTGCCTGTGCCGTGCCGGAAATCACGGATACTGGGCCATACCACCACTATCGACAAACTGCCGCAGATCACCTGCTGGCCGGAGGATGGGGGGGCATTTGTGCTGCTGCCCCAAGTGTTTTCCCAGGATCCGCATACAGATTCTGTATTGCGGTCCAATCTGGGTATGTACAGAATTCAGCTTTCCGGCAACCAGTACCGGCCCAATGAGGAGGTGGGACTGCATTATCAGCTGCACCGGGGGATCAGCATCCATCACCAGAAAGCGCTGGCAGAAAACAGGCCGCTGAAGGTGACCATTTTCATCGGCGGACCCCCGGCCCATGCCCTGGCCGCGGTCATGCCCCTGCCGGAAGGGGTACCGGAAATCGCCTTTGCCGGTGCACTCGGGGGGCGGAACTTCAGGTATACCAGGCAGAATGGATTTGTCCTGTCTTCAGATGCGGATTTCTGCATCACCGGCTGGGTGGTACCCCATCAGACCAGACCGGAAGGCCCGTTTGGGGACCATCTGGGATATTATTCCCAAACCCATGAATTTCCGTATATCCGGGTGGCTTCTGTGTACCACAGGCCCGGCGCTGTTTTTCCGTTTACCGTGGTGGGACGTCCCCCACAGGAGGACAGCAATTTCGGCCGGCTCATCCATGAGATCACCCGCAATGCCGTTGCCAAAACCATCCCCGGGGTCACAGCTGTCAATGCCGTGGATGCAGCCGGGGTGCATCCGCTGCTGCTGGCCAAGGCCAGAGAAGGCTATCTGCCTTATGAAGAACCCATGCCCAGGGAGCTGCTCACCCATGCCAATGCGATCCTGGGGACCGGCCAGCTTTCTCTTGCCAAGTATCTGCTGGTGGCCGCCCACGAGGACTGCCCGGACCTGGATGTCAACGATGAAAAAACCTTTTTTGTCCATGTGCTGGAGCGCCTGGATTTTTCCCGGGACCTGCATTTTTACACCCGGACCACCATGGATACCCTGGATTATTCCGGCAGGCATATCAACCAGGGATCCAAACTGGTGATGGCGGCGGCCGGACCGGTGAAAAGGCGGCTGTGCACCCGGCTGCCTGGAGAATTGTCACTGCCGGACGGGTTTACCCGGGCACTGATGGCTGCCCCGGGTATGGCAGTGGTTCAGGGACCGGCCTTTGTCTCCTATCCCCGGGCCAGACAGCAGATCAACCAGATCAAAGCCTGTCTGCAGAAAACAGATGACCTGTCCGGTCTGGCCCTGGTGGTGGTGGTGAATGATGCCCGGTTTTGTGCAGACACCTTTGCCAATTTTTTGTGGGTGACATTTTTGCGGTCCAATCCGTCCCATGATGTATACGGGGTAAAGGAAAAAACCGTGTGCAAGCACTGGGGGTGTGCAGGGCCCATGATCATCGATGCCAGAGCCAAACCCTTTCATGCAGCTCCGCTGGTACCGGATCCTGATGTATCCCGGCGGGTGGAGCAGATGGCCTGCAAAGGCGGCCCGTTATACAAGATACTATGACCGGATACTTTCGCCGGGAGCATCTTATGCTGTCTTGTCAGGGAAAGTATCCTGCCCCTGCCTGCAACCCGTGCCAGGCCCGAGATTGCAATCTGACGGTCCGGTCAAGGGTTGCAGGCAGGGGGATCGCCGTGACAGTGACAAAAAATTTTGACTCTTTTGTGCAGACCCGTGGCGGGCGGTCTTTGCTGGTCTCACCGGTTTGCCCCGTTTGACAGCGTGTATGGCATGCTGCGCTAAACGGCAAAAACTGCGGGCAGGTATGTCCTCAAACAGTTTGCCGTTCTTAACGCTTCGCATGCCTGACACCTTGTAACAAACGTGGCAAAATAGGATTCGACC
>JAABTU010000060.1 GCA_011389715.1 Desulfotignum sp. | reverse complement strand
TGCTGAGGATGTAAAAGAAAATGTGAAAGATAAAGCCAAAAAAGCCTAGCACTGAGATTTGATACAAACTGTTCTTACAATTTTTACAATGGGAAATTACAAAAGGACAAAAAAAGGACAACTGTATGCAGGCATCCATTACGCTCAATCAACTGGGAATTTTTATTATTTTTATTTTAATTTTATTGGTTGGCGGTTACGCTTTTATGGCGTTGAGAAACCTTAACAGCCTCATCACGGAAGTGAAGGCCACTTTTTTGAATAACAAGGATTCTATTAATCAGATCATTCCAAACATTAATGAGATTTCCACAAATACTGCACAAATCAGCAATGACTTGAAAAACAGTGCCCATGAAGTGGGAGAGGCCGTTAGGACCATCTCTCATGAGACAACTGATACTGTTTTAACCATTAATGAGACTGCGGACTACATGGCAAAATATGCTGTTGTCATAGGTGAAATCATCAAGGCTGTAATGGATCTTTTTTCATCAGGAAAAGACAAACATGCCTGAGGATCATTCGGATGCCACCCTCTGTGCCAGCACCACCAGTCCGTCCACAACAATAGGGCCTCCTTTGTGTATGATCAAGGGATTGATGTCGATTTCCTGAATGCCGGGATATGCCCATCCCAGATGCCCCAGGGTTACAAGGATACTGCCCAGGGCACTTTTGTCCACCGGATCAAATCCACGATACCCGTCAAGCATATTCCGGCATTTCAGCCGGTCAATCATATGCAAAGCATCTGTCAGCGTCAACGGGGCCACCCCGAACACCGTATCATTGAGCGCTTCGGCAAACACCCCGCCCAGTCCGCACATGACACAGGGACCCAGCCGGGAGTCTCTGACAAAGCCTGCCACAATTTCAATTTTTCCCTGGACCTGTTTCTGGATCAGGATACTGCCGCGGCCCTCCATGGTCTGCAAAAGCGATGTCACGGCAGTTTCAAGGGCCTGCGCAGACGTAATGCCCAGGTTGACCAGGTTGGATTCCGTCTTGTGTGATACCCCCGGAACCATGCCCTTGGCCACCAGGGGAAACCCGAAACCGCCGGCTGCCTGCCGTGCTTCCTCAAGAGATGTCACCTGTTTTTCTTCCACCACAGGAATGCCGCAGGCTTCCAGTACCTGCTTGGATACACATTCGTCCAGCGGGCCGTTTTCCGATGTCAGCACATGCAGGCGGGTATTGTCTTTTAGCCGGCGGATCTGTTCAGAGGCATCCAGTGCTATGTCTGTTTCAATCCCCCGGGGATGCCTGTTCAGAAGTATTCCAAGACATTCCACAGCCCGCATCACTTCCCTGAATACCGGTACACCTGTCTTTTGTGCTGAAACCTGGAACTGATACACCCGGTCCCGTTCACCCGATATCCAGCAGACCAGTGGTTTGCCCGCTTTTTTTGCTGTTTTCTCCATCATATCAAGATCGGTTTCAAGGCTGAAGCCGCCGGCAAAACAATGGACAAACACCGCATCTACCCCTGGATCGGCGCAGACCGCTTCCATGGCCGTGCCATAGGTTTTTTGGGGCCCGTTCAGAATGATCCCGGGCCACATATCCACGGGATTGGACGGCGGCATCCATTCCGGAAAAACGGTCTGCAAAGCATCCAGGGTAGCGGTATCAAGTTTCGACAATTCCAGGTTGTGTCGGTCCATGATATCTGCTGAAACAATCCCTGCAGCACCGGTGTAGGTGAGAACAGCCACACGGTTCCTGCTTTGGGGGGGTATTTCAGGATACATGCCCAGGGTTTTGCAATAGTCGGCCAACTGATAAAATCCATTGGCCTCCACAATGCCTGCCTGGGCCATGGCACCGCTTACGATGGCCCCGCTGGCCGAAAGGCTGGCTGTATGGCTCACAGCCGCAGCCGCACCGCCGGCTGTTTTGCCCCCGTTCAGAACCACGATGGGTTTTTCCGACCTGCGGGATAAGGCCATGAACCGCCGGCAGTCGGTAAACGATTCCAGGTATAACCCGATGGCAGCGGTTTTTGGGTCATCGATCAGATATGCCAGAAGATCGTTTTCATCCACATCCATCTTGTTGCCTATGGAACAGACTTTGGAGATCCCCATGGTTCCGTGGGACATGAGATCGATGAGAAAGGCCCCTGCAAGCATGCCGCTCTGGGCGATCAGGGACACGTTACCACAGGTAAGACCGGTATCCCATATGGCCGGTGTCACCGTGGAGAATACAAACCTGCGGCGGGCGTCCACCAAGCCCATGCAGTTGGGGCCCCACAGCCGGATGCCGGTTTTTCCGGCAATCTGTTTGATCTCCTGCTGCAGTGCTTTCCCTTTGGGTCCGGTTTCCGAGAATCCGGCCGACTGGATCATGACACCGGGAATGTTTCTTTTGGCACAGTCGAAGATTACCCGGGGCACCATGTGCGCTGCGACAAATACAATGGCAAGTTCCACGGGATCCGGCACATCGGCAACCGAAGGATAGCAGGGGAATCCTTCAATTTCCTTGTATCCGGGGTTTACCGGATAAATTTTTCCCGAATACCCTTTTTTAAGATTTGACACAATGATATTCCCACCCTTTCCCTTGCTGGCTGTGGCACCCACGACAGCAATACCTCCGGGCTTGAAAAAAAAATCCATTCACGAATCTCCTGTAATTATCTGCTTCATTATCAACTGACAGGGGGTATATTAAGCAATCAATGCCAATCTCTCAAGGGTAATTATTTCGAAATGTTGACAGTCCCCTCATAATCATTAGTTTACTTTTTTTATTCTGACGATTGATCGTTGATTCGGAGAGGTGGCCGAGCGGCTGAAGGCCCTGCTCTCGAAAAGCAGTATCCCGGCCAAACCGGGATCGTGGGTTCGAATCCCACCCTCTCCGCCATACATGGCTTGATTTGTGACTTTTGGCATAATTTGTGCTTATATTCTGGTCAATTATTCATCAGATATGTATAGTATTGATGACAGGAAATATTATGACAAAACCCCACGGCAGAAAAACCCGGCAAAAAGTCGGTGAAATCCTTCAAAGCCAGGACAGAAAACAAGCCCTGGAGCTGCTGGCAAAAATCCCGAACATGCAGCTGGTGGGACACCTGTTCTCCCATTTCTACGCCACAGACGAACTGATACGGTTCCGCAGTATCACTGCCATGGGGCTGCTGGGAAAAAGGCTGGCAGCCGAACATATGGAAAATGCCCGGAACCTGATGCGGCGGCTCATGTGGAACCTCAATGATGAATCAGGGGGGATCGGATGGGGATCTGCCGAAGCCATGGGGGAAATAATGGCCCGCAGTCCTTCTCTGGCAGAAGAATATGCATCCATACTGTTTTCCTTTCTGGACCCAAAGGCCAATTACATTGACAATCCCCTGCTGCAGCAGGGGGTGCTGTGGGGTATCGGCACCTGTGTCAGCGCTTTTCCTGACAAATTGACCCCCCATCTTGGCGGATTGATCGGCTCGTTTCTTGACGATAGAGATGAGACCAAAAAAGCATATGCTGTCCGGGCTCTGGCGGATGCAGGCCCCCCGGGTCCCGGCGGTCTGCCCGATCATATCCTGGCAGAAACAAAAAAGGTACGGTTGTATACCGGATGGCATTTTGAACCTACCCGTATCTGCGATCTGGCCCTTTCCGGTGGTGATGCACAGGGGCAGATCCGGACAACATCAAAATAAAGGAATGCCGGATGCCGCACAAAAAATGTGATAAAAACATTGCCCGCACCATTGATATGGCCAATGAGATGATTGATCTGGCACGCCAGGGGTATGACCAGCATGAAGATCCCGGGTGCGGGGTGCTGTATGGAATTTTGCTGGACTCCGGATACCGGATTCTGGACCTGGCTTTAAAGGAAAAACAGGCCCACATCCAGAAGGGATGGTGGCAGGAAACAGTAACAGATCCCAAAACCGGACAGGCAAAAAAGGATATTGCAAATAAATGAAACGACCTGCCATTGATCTGGGGGCATGCATCTTGTGTGAAATCTGTGTGGAACTGGCACCCCATGCCTTTGAAATCAGCGATTCAGGCTTTGTCCAGGTGAAGCCCCTGGATGACTACCAGGATGCCGATATCCATGAAGCCATCAAAAACTGTCCCAAAGACTGCATTTTATGGGAAAATGACTGATTTTCGTATTTTTTTGCCTGCCGGACAAAAAAACCATTGCCCTTGATACACAAATGTGTCATTTAAGGCATCAGTTTGTACACATATGAACCTGCTGATGCTGGAAATGACCTGTCATGAAAAATTTTACCCACAGCCTACTGGACCGGGACAATTTGAACCTTGTTCTGGACAATCTCAAACTGGGAATTATTGCCCATACCACAGAACGTATCATCACGGTGTTTAACAAAGAAGCGGAAAAAATCACCGGATACAAAAAAGAAGAGGTCCTGGGTAAAGATTGTCACAATATATTCAATGCCCCTTTCTGCGGGAGCAAATGCTCGTTCTGCAATGATACCCCGGACCTGTTTTCCGATACCAAGGAATATCCCATCACCTTTGTCACCCGCACCGGCGACACCCGGCACCTGGAAATGACCGTTTCCGCCATCATTGACAATGACGGGGTGTTGAAGGGCGTCATCGCTTCCTTCCGTGACCTCACCGAATCCATCAACCTGTCTCTGAAAACTGAAACCCTGTCCAGTTTCAACGGCATCATCGGCAAAGACAGCACCATGCAGGAGATATTCCGGCAGATCCGGGATGTGGCCCTGTACAGCTATCCGGTCCATGTATCCGGAGAAACCGGCACCGGCAAGGAACGGGTGGCCAATGCCATCCATGACATCTCTGCCTATGGAAACGGGGCGTTTGTGCCGGTGAACTGCGGGGCCATTCCCGAAGGCATCGTGGAAAGCGAGCTGTTCGGCCATGTCAAAGGCGCGTTCACCGGCGCGGTCAAGGAAAGAAAAGGCCGGTTTGAGCTGGCCCACAAAGGCACCTTGTTTCTGGATGAAGTGGCGGAACTGCCCTTGAAAATCCAGGTTAAGCTGCTGCGGTTTCTCCAGGAAGGCACTTTTGAGAAGGTGGGCGGTGAAAAAAAAGTATCTGTGGATGTACGCATCATTTCCGCTGCCAATAAAAATCTCAAAGATGAGGTCAGAGCCGGCCGGTTCAGAGAAGATTTATATTACCGCCTCAATGTCATCCCCATATCTTTGCCCCCCCTGCGGCAGCGGAAAACCGACATTCCGCTGCTGGCAGCCCATTTTCTGAAACAGGCAGAGCTGGAAAACAACAATGCCGTTCCTGCCCTGGCTGACGAAGCCATGAATGTGCTGCTGGACTATGACTGGCCCGGCAATGTCAGGGAGTTGAAAAATGTGATCCAGTTTTCCGTGGTACGGTGCCGGGGCAAAAAAATTCTGCCTTCAGACCTGCCGCCGGAAATCAACAGGGGGGAAGCTCCCCTGACTCCGGCACACAGGTTTTCCAACGATACAGAAGCATCCTTAACAAAAGGAAAGCTGGATGCAGCATCTGTAAAAGCGGCCCTGACCAAAACCGGGGGCAACAAATCAAAGGCGGCCCGGGTCCTGGGAGTCGGCCGGGCCACCTTGTACAGATTTTTATCCAATAATACAGATGCCATGGAATTCAGCCGGCGGCTCTGATCCTATCGGCTGAACGAAAGGTCCTGTTTTGTTTCATCCAGGGTAAACCGGATCGCATCTCCCTTGACAAACTCCCCTTTGAGCAGGGCCAGGGACAGCGGATTTTCAATCTCCCGCTGGATGACCCGCTTCAGGGGCCTGGCCCCGAAACTGGGGTCATATCCTTTTTGGGCCAGATATGCCATGGCCTCCGCATCCAGATGAACCGACAGTCCCCTGGCAGACAGGCGCTCGTTCAAATCCTGCATCTGGATCTCGGCTATCTGTTTGATATGTTCCATATCCAGGGCATGGAAGGTGATGATCTCATCAATACGGTTTAAAAACTCGGGACGAAACATCTCTTTCAAGGCCCGGGCAATGCCCGCATCCACCTCTTCTGAAGAGAACCCGCCGCTGGTGCCTGAGTCCTGGAGAAACCGTGATCCCACATTGGATGTCATGATGATGATGGTGTTCCGAAAATCCACGGTACGGCCGTGACCGTCTGTCATCCGTCCGTCATCCAAAACCTGGAGCAGGATGTTGAACACATCCGGGTGTGCTTTTTCAATTTCATCAAACAAAAGCACGGAATAGGGCCTGCGCCGCACGGTTTCGGTGAGAAATCCGCCTTCATCATACCCCACATATCCTGGAGGAGCGCCGATGAGGCGTGCCACTGAATGCTTTTCCATGTATTCAGACATGTCCAGGCGGACCATGGCCTGTTTGCTGTCAAACATGAACTCAGCCAGGGATTTGGCCAGCTCGGTTTTTCCCACGCCGGTAGGCCCCATGAAAATAAAAGTGCCGATGGGCCGGTCTTCGGGAGACAGTCCGGATCTGGCCCGGCGCACGGCATTGGAAACCGCATCAATGGCCTGGGTCTGGCCGATGACCCGCTGCTTGATATAATCTTCCATGTGTATCAGCTTTTCCTGTTCCGCTTCCAGCATCTTGGACACCGGGATGCCGGTCCAGGCAGACACCACTTCGGCCACATCCGTGTCTTCCACATCCTCTTTAAGCATTTTCCTGGTCTGCTGGAGCTCATCCAGTTCCTGTTTTTTGACTTCCAGGTCCTTCTGGAGCTGGGCCATGGTTCCGTAGCGGATCTGGGCCACTTTTTCCAGGTCTCCTGCACGTTCCGCCACCTGGGCCTGGGTCTGGCATTTGTCCAATTCTTCTCTGATGCCCGATATCTGCTGAATCAGGCCTTTTTCACTGTCCCAGTGCATCTTCAAAGGGCCGATCTCCTCGGACATGGATGCAATGTCTTTTTCCAGTTTTTCAAGCCGTTCTCTGGATGCCGGGTCCTTTTCCTTGAGCAGGGCCTGGCGTTCGATCTGTGCCTGGGTTATTCTGCGCTGAATCTCGTCAATGGCCCGGGGCATGGAATCAATTTCAATACGCAGTCTGGAAGCGCACTCGTCAATCAGGTCAATGGCCTTGTCCGGCAAAAACCGGTCGGCAATATACCGGTTGGACAGGGTGGCGGCCGCAACCAGGGCCGAATCCTTGATACGGATACCGTGGTGTACCTCATATTTCTCCTTGAGTCCCCTGAGTATGGAAATGGTGTCCGCCACACTGGGTTCCTTGGCCATGACCGGCTGGAACCGGCGCTCTAAGGCTGCGTCTTTTTCAATATATTTGCGGTATTCATTCAGCGTGGTGGCGCCCACGCACCGCAGGGTGCCTCTGGCCAGGGCCGGCTTGAGCATGTTGGAGGCATCCACGGAACCTTCGGAAGCACCTGCCCCCACCACGGTGTGCAGTTCGTCAATGAACAAAACCACCTCGCCTTCGGCAGATTCCACCTCCTTGAGTACCGCTTTGAGCC
>JAABTU010000059.1 GCA_011389715.1 Desulfotignum sp. | reverse complement strand
AACCAAACGAAATGTTTCCATTAATATCGAAATCGATCCGGAGCTTGTTTCAGGCCAGAGCCGTATTACCTGCCATTCCTGAAAATCAGGGATGACCTGTTCTTGACATCAGCAGATCTTTTGTGTATCTAAAGCAACTTCAACCTTATTTTAGGGGAGAACGTAATTGTGAACAGGGCTTCCAGAAAAAAGAACCTGATACGCATGGGTCTGGTAATTGTCTGCATCGCCCTGGTTGCTGTGTATATGTTTTGGGATCCTGACACAGACCAAAGTGCGGATGAAAAACAGGTTTCTGCCCACAACAATGACGTACGGGACAAAACTGTTGGATACGGCAAAAAAAAAATGGTCTCCTCTGGTCATCATGTTATGCCGGACCTTTTGGGGACCGGATCAGATGTGGTGCAAAAACAGATACAGGAGGTCCCTGTTATCGATTATAATGAGTTGAAAGACAGGAACGCAGAAGCGCCTGTGAATCAGATGATGAAAAAAAGGCTGCAGGACCTGGGTATCAAAAAGAGTCTGGACATGGTTGTTCGGTCGGACGAGTCCTTTGTTGTGGGTGACAAAAAAGTTTCCATGGCAGATATCCTGGAAAAAGCCTTTGTAAAAAACAACCGGATTTTTGCATCCCGTATCATGGAGTCAGAGGAAACGGTTCCGGAAAACATCAAAGAATATGGTATTTATGTTGTTCAGCCAGGAGACAATATCTGGAACATCCACTTTAATATCCTCAAAGAATATTATGGGTCCCGGGGAATTGCGGTGGCACCAGATGCTGATGAGCCGCTGAACCGCAGCCACTCTTCAGGCGTGGGCAAGGTTTTAAAATTTTCTGAAACCATGGTCATCATTTATAATCTGATTGATGAAAAGATCGTGCCTGATATCAACCTGCTGGAACCGTTGAGCAAGATCGTGATTTACAATATTGGGGAAGTGTTCGGGCTGCTTGCGCAAATCAACTATGAGACGGTTGACCAGATTCACTTTGACGGGAGAACCATCTGGATTCCTGGTTCGGAATCCTGAAAAACAGCATAACGCATTGTATGTAATATTATATTTTTTTACCATTATTTTTTAAGGAGGATCTATTTTGATTGATACAGCATTTGCCATGGGCGCCAATGAAGGACAGGCAGCAGGAGGACTCGCAGGATTTCTGCCCATCATTATTCTGTTTGCCATATTTTATTTTCTGTTAATCCGGCCCCAGCAGAAAAAAGCCAAAGAACACAGAGAAATGATTGCAAATTTGAAAAAAGGAAACCGGATCATCACCTCCGGGGGCATTTACGGCACCATTATTTCCATTGACGACACAACCATTGGTCTTGAAATTGCCGAAAAAGTCAAAATCAAAATTTCACGCGGTAATGTGGCAGCCCTTGTTTCTGACAATGAAACCGCTGTCAAAGCAGACAAAAAGAATTAATCCAATGCGCAGGAGAGCCGAAGATTGAAACCATTTACCTATACACGCATAGTGATCCTGGGCGTTCTCATAACAGCCGTTGTGTTTTTGCTGCCGACTTTTACCAACACCTGGCCCCACAAAAAAATCAATCTGGGACTTGACCTGCAGGGGGGTATGCATCTTGTCCTGGAGGTTCAGAATATCAAGGCAGTGGAGGCCGAATTGGAGCGCACCGTTGATGAACTGAAAAAAGAACTCAGAAAAGACAGCATCACACACATGGGCATCACCCGCCAGGAAAACAATACCATCCTGGCAAAACTGCCGGATAAAAAAGCCAAAAATGCATTTGAAAAAATTGTTTCCAAAGAATTTTCCAATCTCAAGGTTTCAGCCTCCTCAGCCGGGGGGGATGCCACAAATTTTCAACTCAGACTGCCGGATGATGAAAAAGAGATGATACAAAAAATGGCTACGGAACAGGCCCTTGAAACTATCCGGAACAGGATTGATGAATTTGGCGTCAGTGAACCCGATATCCGGATTCAGGGGGAAAACCGCATACTTCTTCAACTGCCGGGTATCAATGATCCGGAGCGTGCCAAGGATCTGATCGGAAAAACCGCCCAGCTGACATTCCAGCTGGTCAATGAAGATGTCAGTGCTGATGCCGCCCTGCAGGGATCTTTGCCTGTGGGAAGTCAGATTCTGTATGAGGACAAAACAGATCCTGTCACCGGCAACACAGCTAAAATTGCCCATGTTATTAAAAAACAGGTGCTTCTGGACGGCAGTCTTCTGGTGGATGCCCGGGTGGAATTTGATCAGTTTCAGCAGCCCCAGGTGGGCATTGAATTCAACCGGAAAGGCGCCCATATATTTGACAGGATCACCGGCCAGAATATCAAAAAGCGGCTGGCCATTGTGCTGGACAATACAGTATATTCGGCACCGGTGATCCAGGACCGTATTGCCGGCGGCAAGGCCGTGATTACCGGGAATTTCACCATGGAGGAAGCCAAGGACCTGGCCATTGCCCTGCGGGCCGGCTCGCTTCCCGCACCGGTCAACATCATTGAGGAAAGAACTGTCGGACCCACCCTGGGCGCGGATTCCATCCGCATGGGAATGATATCCATGCTGGCGGGCGGAGCACTGGTTCTCTTGTTCATGGCAATATACTATAAGAAGGCCGGCCTGGTTGCAAACCTGGCCCTTGTTATGAATATCATTCTTATCGGCGGTGGACTGGCTGCGTTTCAGGCCACGTTGACCCTGCCGGGTATAGCAGGCATTATTCTGACAATCGGCATGGCTGTGGATGCCAATGTGATCATTTTTGAAAGAATACGCGAGGAGATCGGGTGGGGGAAAACACCACTTGCTGCTGTCCATGCAGGTTTTGACAAGGCCACTTTGACTATTCTGGATGCCAATGTCACCACCTTGATTGCCGCCATTGTGCTGTTTCAATTCGGCACAGGTCCTGTCAAGGGATTTGCCGTGACCTTGGGTCTTGGTATTGTTGCCAGCCTGTTCACCGCCCTGGTTCTGTCCAAATCCATTTTTGACTACATCTTACAGAAAAAAACCGCTTCAACCTTGAGCATATAAAGGAACTGTCATAATGCAGCTGATCAAGTCTGATATCAACATAGACTTTCTGGGGAAACAGAAAATCGCGTTTGTGTTTTCCGCCATACTCATCATTGCCAGTATCATTGGGCTGATTGTTCACAAAGGACCCAACTACGGCATTGATTTTTCCGGCGGGACCCTGATCCAGGTAAAGTTTACTCAGAATATATCCATTGCCCAGGTGAGAGACAGCCTGACCGGTCTGGAACTGCAGGATTTGTCTGTTCAGGATTTTGGAGAACCTGAAGACCATGAATTTTTAATCCGCACCGCCAGCAGTGAAACACTGAACAAGGGCCTTGCCCAGGCAGTGTCTGCTGCCATCCAGAAAGATACCGGTGTGACACCTGAAATCAGGCGGATGGAGATGGTTGGTCCCCAGGTGGGCGATGAACTGAAAAAACAGGCATTGCTGGCCATCTTTTATTCTCTTTTGTTCATCACCATTTATATTTCCGGCCGGTTTGAGCTCAAATGGATACTGTCCGGCGTGACTGCCGGGGCATTGATGACAGCTGTCTATTTTTTGTCTGTTTTCAATGTCAGCATGCCGGTGTTGATTACAGGGGCCCTTGTTGTCTCTCTGGCTCTGTTCTGGCGGCTCCGGCTCAAATTTGCCATGGGGGCGCTCATTGCCCTGATTCATGATGTGTTCATCACAGTGGGCATTTTTTCCATCCTCAACCTGGATTTCTCCCTGCCCATTATTGCGGCCCTGTTGACCATTATCGGATATTCATTGAATGACACCATTATCGTATTTGACAGGATCAGGGAAAACATCAAGGGAGAATCTTCTAAAAGCGCCCTGCCCGGTCTTTTTAACAAAAGCATCAACCAGACACTGTCCAGAACCATTCTCACATCCGTCACCACATTGATTGTGCTGTTTGCCCTGTTTTTCCTCGGGGGGGATATCATCCACAATTTTGCCTTTGCCATGATCATCGGTGTCCTCATCGGCACCTATTCATCCATATTTGTTGCAAGTCCTGTTGTGCTGGCCGCTGCCAGGAAAGGATAAAAATGATGGCCTGGTCAACAGTTTCACGATATACGGCCCTGATCTGTATCAGTTTTCTGCTGATTTCCTGTTCCACATCCCGGTTTTTCAAAAACAAAACACCCCCTCCCCCGGAGGATGTCCAGGTAACAGCTGCCGCTGAGCCTGACGGGTTGACCAAAGATCAGCTGACACAGATACAGCAGCAGATAGACCAGAAAGATCAGGCCATTCATACGTTGACAGAAAAAATTACCCGGCTGGAAGAGAAAGTGGCTGCCCTTGAAAAAAAGCCGCCTGATGCGGTGCAGTCGTTTGAAAAACAACCAGAAAAAAAAATTTCTCAGACAGAAGATCCGGCACCGGCGCAATTATACCAAAAAGCCAGGAACCTTATGCTGGCGGATGATTTTGCTGCTGCCGGTCAATCGTTTCGCAGATTTGTACGACAGTATCCAGACCACAGCCTGGCTGACAATTCGCTTTACTGGCTGGGGGAATGCCACTACTCTCTGAAGGAGTATTCCCAGGCAGTGGCCGTGTTCAAGGAACTGGTTGCTGCCTACCCCACTGCGGAAAAAGTACCTGATGCCCTGTTGAAAACCGGGTATTCCTATCTGTCCATGGATGATATCAACCGGGCCCACCATTATCTGAAGCTGGTACTGAAAAAACACCCTTTTTCCCCTGCAGCAGATAAAGCCCAAAAAAAATTATCCCCATCTGACTGACCTTTCGGGAACATGGAATCAGATGCCGCCACATACCTGCCATGGTTTATTTTACGAGAAATTCCTTTTCTGGGAAACCTGGGGATAAACCGGCTAATTCAGGCCTTTGGAAGCCCTGAAAAGGCATTGGCCGCACCCCCTGATGCCTTGAAAAAAGTTCCTGGTATTTCCCGAAAAAGTCTTGATGGCATCCTGCACCAGAAAAAATATATCCAAGCTGCCCAAAGTGAATTCCAACAGGTTACACAGCTGGGTATCACCATTTTAACCTTGGATGATGCAGGTTTCCCTGAACTGCTGAAAACCATTCCAGATCCCCCGCCGATTCTGACCTGCCAAGGGACACTGAATCCGCATGATCCCTGTATCGCCATTGTGGGATCAAGAAATGCCTCCTCCTATGGCATGGACACTGCCCGGTATCTTGCCCGCAGGCTTTCAGGCATGGGGTTTTGTATTGTCAGTGGGATGGCAAGAGGCATTGACACGGCAGCCCATCAAGGGGCTCTGGCTGCAACAGGAAAAACCATTGCTGTTCTGGGATCCGGGTTAAAAAAAATTTATCCCTGGGAAAACAGAGCGTTATTTTATAAAATTCAAAAAACTGGGGCAGTAATTTCAGAATTTACACTTGACACAGATCCATATCCGTATAATTTTCCTGTCAGAAATCGGATTATTGCCGGGCTTTCATGCGGCACCATTGTGGTGGAGGCAAAAAAGAAAAGCGGATCACTTATCACGGCAAGACTTGCTGCAGAATATAACCGGGAGGTATTTGCAGTTCCAGGAAGCATCAGGTCCCAAAAAAGCCAGGGCACCCATTCTCTGTTGAAGCAGGGGGCCAAACTGGTGGAAAATGAAACAGATGTGGTAAATGAACTGGCGCATCTTGTACACTTGGAACCGCAATCTGATGAACCACTGCAAGAATCGGTACCAGGCCCGGTGACCGGCCGGTTCAGAAAACAGATCATACAGCTGCTGGATGTCTATCCCCAGCATATTGATCAGATCATTGAAACAAGCCGGATGGACAGCAAAATTGTGTCCGCAATCCTGCTGGAGCTTGAACTTCAGGGTGTTGTAAAACACCATTCAGGCAACTATTTTTCCATTGTAAAGGAGTAACCTTGGGCAAACCCCTTATCATAGTAGAGTCACCCACCAAAATCAAAACCCTGAAAAAATATGTGGGACAAACGTATCATGTGGCTGCCAGTGCCGGCCATATTCGGGATCTGCCGGTTAAAAGCCTTGGAGTAGATGTGGAGGATAATTTCAAGGCTGAATATGTCAACATCAGGGACAAAGCCAAAGTCATCTCACATCTGAAAAAGATTGCCAAAGACAGCAGTGATGTTTTTCTTGCCCCTGACCCGGACCGTGAAGGAGAGGCCATTGCCTTTCACATCATGGATATTTTAAAAAAAAAGGACCGAAAATTTCACCGGGTTCTCATTCATGAACTGACAAAAAAAGGCATTGAAGATGCCCTTAAAAACCCTCTGGATCCGGATGTGAACAAATATGATGCCCAGCAGGCAAGGCGCAAACTGGACCGGCTGGTGGGGTATCAGATTTCTCCTTTGCTGTGGCAGAAAGTGCAGCGGGGATTGAGTGCCGGAAGGGTGCAGTCGGTGGCCGTAAAAATCATCTGTGACCGGGAACGGCAGATACGCCAGTTCACGCCGGAAGAATACTGGACAATCACAGCAGATCTCATGGCCAAAAACCCACCCTGTTTCAATGCCGCCCTGGTGAAAATCGGTCCCAAAAAAGCCAAAATCACCCATGGGGCTCAGGCACAAAAAATTGTTGCAGAACTTGAAAATGCACAGTTTTCTGTGGATGAAATCAAAAAGAAGACCGTGAGGCGCAATCCTTTGCCCCCATTTATCACCAGCAAGCTGCAGCAGGATGCCATCAACCGCCTGAGATTCTCCGCCAAAAAAACCATGGTGGTGGCCCAGCAATTGTATGAGGGCATTGATATCGGCACGGACGGCCCTGAAGGCCTGATCACCTATATGCGGACAGATTCCACCCGCATTGCCCCTGAAGCGGCCCAGGAGGCCCTGGAACTTATTTTTCAAGATTACGGCAAAGCATATACCTTATCCCAGCCCCGGTATTTTAAAAACAAAAACAAGGTTCAGGATGCCCATGAAGCCATCCGGCCGACCTCTGTTTTCAACACCCCGGCAAAAATCAAACCCCATCTGTCCGAAGACCAGTTCAAGCTATATGATCTTATCTGGAAACGGTTTGTGGCCTCCCAGATGAGCCAGGCCCTTATTGACCAGAAAGCCATTATGATCAAGGCCGGGGATTATCTGTTTTCCGTGAGCGGTTCCACAGTGAAATTTGACGGATTCATGGCCCTGTATGACATCCCGGAAACAGGATCAAAAAACAACGATATTCAGTCACTTCCCGATGTGGCGGAAAAAGAGCTGTTAACCCGGGAAAAAATCATCTCCACACAGCATTTTACCAAACCGCCGCCACGGTTTTCAGAAGCCTCTTTGGTCAAGGAACTGGAAAAAAACGGAATCGGCCGGCCAAGCACCTATGCCTCCATCATCAGTGTTATCCAGGACAAAGGATATGTGGAGCTGGTAAAGCGGTATTTTGTTCCCAGTGAACTGGGGTTTATTGTCAATGATCTTCTGGTG
>JAABTU010000058.1 GCA_011389715.1 Desulfotignum sp. | reverse complement strand
GACATCGGTGTAAACCGTGATGCGCTGACATCTCCCCTGGTGCTGACCCAGCTGGATGATGCCTTTGATATCAATGTCAGGGTGATGGGCGGCGGCCAGACAGGCCAGGCCGGTGCCATCCGCCAGGGATTGTCCAAAGCCCTGGAAATAGTTGACCCGGATTTGCGGGCGGTACTGAAAAGCGCCGGCTTTCTCACCCGGGACTCCCGGCAGAAAGAGCGTAAAAAATACGGCAAAAAAGGCGCACGGGCCAGCTTCCAGTTTTCAAAAAGATAAGCAGCTGTGTTTTTTTTACGGCAAAAGGGAACAGATATCGGTTTGTTCCCTTTTTTATTGGCTAACAGCTAACACCCCATGAAAACCTACCTGTTCTATGACCTTGAAACCACAGGGCTTCACCCCGCCTTTGACCAGGTTCTGACCTTTGCCGGCATCCGGACTGACACCCAACTGCGTGAAATTGACAGAACCAGTCTGACCATACAGCTGCGCAAAGATATTGTGCCGTCCCCCCATGCCTTTGTCACCCATTGTCTGACCCCGGATCTCCTGGCAGATGGCATGTGTGAATATGAGGCAGCCGGAAAGCTGCATGCGGTTTTCAATACCCCGGATACCTGCAGCATTGGGTACAACTCCCTGGGATTTGATGACGAATTTTTGCGGTTTTTGTTTTATCGGAACCTGCTGGATCCCTATTCCCACCAGTATGCCAAGGGCTGTTCCAGGGCGGATATCCTGCCTGTGGCAGCATTGTTCAAAATTTTCTGTGACCAGGTGCTCACCTGGCCCTGCAAGGAAAACGGCCGGCCCAGCCTGAAGCTGGATTTGATCGCCCGGAAAAATCGGTTTGATACCTCCGGGCGTGCCCACGAAGCCATGGCAGATGTGGAGGCCCTGGTGGCCCTTGCCCGGGTTTTTTCAGACCAGCCGGATATCTGGGAATATGCCCTGGGGTTTTTTGACAAACACACCGACATATCCAGAACCGCAGCCATTTCCGACACCTGCAGGATAGGCGACCGGATGTTTCCAACGGCCCTCATGGTCTCGTCTGTATTCGGGCCGGATGCCAATTACATGGCACCGGTGCTCCATATCGGCGATTCCATTCCCTATGGGAACCAGCACCTGTGGATCAGGCTGGACCAGCCCGGGTGGGCCCGCATTGATCCGGACACCGGGCTGTATGACTGGAAGCCCATCCGCAAAAAGCCGGCAGACCAGTGGATAGTGCTGCCCTGTCTGGACCGTTTCAAAAAGCGCCTTTCCCCTGAATCCCGGGATATTGCCAATGCAGTGATCCCCACCTTCCAATCTGATCCAGCCCTGTTTTTCGCCACGGTAAAAACCCATTTGTCCTATGCATACCCGGTGGTACCGGACATCGACCCGGATGCAGCCCTGTACCAGGAGGGTTTTTTTTCGCCGGCGGAAAAAAAAGATATCGCCCGGTTCCATGCAGCCCGGCCCCTTTTTGACAAAAGACCTGATGATGCAGCGGCTGTCCTGAAGACCCTGCAGTCCCCACGGATCAAAACCTTAGGTGCCAGGATCATGGCCCGTAATTTCAACACACCGCCCCCGCCGGAACTGGCAGACCATATGCACCGCCTTGTGACAAAAGACAGCCCGGTCAAAGGATATCGCAGCGATGAAAAATATCCTTTGTCTGGGGCCTTGAACGATGTCAGGACGCTGCAGGCAGATGCCGAAAGTCTGGATGCCCGGCAGCAGGATGCGCTGGAACAGATTAAAACCTATCTCCACAACCTGGGGGTAAACAAAACCTGGGGCTAAAGGTGACCAGGGCTAAAGGTGACCAAGGGGGGTCAGCGCAAAGCACTGAGGCGTTTGAGTTCATCAATCTGGGCATCGTGAATGAATCTGTTGAGCAGGCTTTCACTGTCCCTGGTGATCTGGATGACTTTCAGCCCTGCCAGGATATGGGTTTGGGTGTAATCTGTGTTGACCCGTTTCACTTTTGTTTTCACCGAAAGGGTGCCTAAAGGATCCTTTTTGCGGGTATCCACAAGCACCAGGCCCATGGGCAGGATATCATTGTATTCCAGGCGGCAGAGGGGGTTGGGCCTTGCTTTGACTTTTTTCGGGATCATGATGCCCATACCGGCAAAGGATATGTCCCGGATTGTAAAATCAGCGGCCGTGTAAAATTCGGTTTCCCTGAAGATCAGTCTGCCCCTGACAATGTGGCGGCTGCCCAGGGGCAGGCGGAACGCGGATCTGATATTGGTCTCAACTACCGGTGGTGTACAGCGCAGGACCAGGGCTTTGGACACAGCGTTGCCCGCAAGGGGGTAGTGGTCGATGAACCGTTCCACCTGACATGCCATCCCTACGCGGATCCGTTTCTGTCTCCCGGTCACGGTGGTGGTCACATGCAGGGTATCAAATTGTGTTTTTGGCGATACCGGCACAAAGGGCTGTGCAATGGTGATGGTATTGTCATTGAAATTCGCATCAAAAATGATACTGGACCGGGATGTGGGCGCAGGTGAATGCATATTGAACACCAGATCCACACCCTTGGAGGGTGAAAATATCGTTTTTATGTCAAATGTCATGGGAACAAAACCGTTCAGGCAGTATGTATGGGGGTACAATACTGCCTGAACAGAAATTAAAAAAGTGGCAAGGCGTTACTTTACTGCTTCTTTCAGGGCTTTTCCAGGGATGAATTTGGGAACATTTCTGGCAGGGATATCAATCTCTTTTCCAGTCTGGGGGTTTCTGCCTTTTCTGGCTTTTCTTTCTGCTGTCTTGAATGTTCCAAAGCCAACCAGGGTCACAGAATCATTGCTTGAGAGCGCATCTGTAATGGATTTAACCATACAGTCGACGGCTGTTTGGGCATCTTTTTTACTGTCCAGGACTTCTGCTACCTTGTTGATTAAATCGCCTTTGTTCATCTTGATCACTCCTTTTTTTTTGGTTCTGTAAGGGCAAAATTTAGAATTTGCTTTTCAAAACCGCGTTACATGGGGTTAAACTCACTGTAAGTAGCTTTTGAGCGTACGTTACGTCGTTGAGAAGTGCGTGTCAAGTATTTATTGACTTTTTTTGAAAATTTCATTGTCCTTGCTGCAGAAAACACATAGAATTGGCCAAAACAGGAGAAAAATATGGACGCAGCACTTGTTAATCCGTTTGTTGAAGGCACTTTGCATATCCTTGACACCACCGCCGCAGTCAAGGTGCAGCCGGACCCCCCATTTTTGAAGACCGACACCAGCCCCCTGGCAGATATTTCAGGGATGCTGGAGATTACAGGAGACCTGGCAGGTTCTGCCGCCATTTCCTTCACTGAATTGAGTATTCTCGGTATTGTTTCCGCCATGTTCGGAGAAGAGATGACGCAGATCGATGAGGATATTTTTGATGCAGTGGGAGAGATCAGCAATATGGTGGCAGGCCATGTGACCACCAAACTTGCGGAACAGGGCAAAAAGGTGAAAGTAAAGTTTGTCCGGGTGTGCACAGGCCCGGACCAGCCCATCGTCCACACCGATTCCGGCAGTCCTGTGCTGGCGCTGCCCTTTAAAACCACCATGGGAAAGGTGGTGATCGAGGTGTGTTACAGCAGCTAGAAAAAATACCAGCGGATCAGAAATTCGCCAAAAAAAACATAGAGTATGGCACCGGCCGACAGAAACGGGCCGAACGGGATCCGTATCTGCGCGCCTTTTTTCGGGTGCACCACCATGCCTGCAATGCCGGCAGCCGTGCCCATCAGTGATCCGGCAAACAGGGTGAACAACACCCCGGGAACGCCTGTGGCAGCCCCGATCATGGCCAGCAGCTTGATGTCTCCGCCCCCCATGCCCTCCTGCCTGCGGATCAGATAATATGCCAGGGCCACTGTGTACAGGATGCCGCCGCCGGCCAGAATGCCGAAACCAATGGCGGATATGGGCATCTCCAGCACAAAATAGGCAAGCAGGGCAAAGGTGAAAATGCCCGGGATGCTGATGCGGTCGGGAATGATTTGAAAATCCAGGTCAATGAAAGATACCAGCAAAAGGGTGGCTGCAAAGGCAAACCACACCAGAGCTTCGGGTGTCAGGCCAAAGCGCAGGCAGACCAGCACACCAACACCACCTGTCAAAGCTTCCACCAGCGGGTAGCGCCAGGAAATGGCGGTGCTGCAGAAAAGGCAGCGCCCCCTGAGGGCAAGAAAGCTGATCACAGGGATATTGGCATAAAAGGGAATAGGGGTAGCGCAGGCCGGACAGGCAGACCCGGGGGACACAATGGAGGTGTGGCGGGGTATCCTGTGGATGCAGACATTTAAAAAACTGCCCACGCATGCGCCGAAAATAAATGCCGGTATCAGGGTCCACATAAGCTGGCTTGTCATGGCAGTACATCCTTACATGATAAAATTTTTCAGCCGGGATATTGTAAAAGCCGAAATCTGTTTTATTGTAGCATCACATAAATACCTGATTTAAACAATTGTTACAACCGGATCACACCCTTGTGTGAAAAACAGGGTGGTCCTGGTGGAGAATAATAAAGGAGTTTGCATGGCGGAAGCTGATATTGATGATCTCATTGAGGTCATAGAAAAAGAGGGCAACATCGAAAACATACCCAAAACCCTTCCCATGATGCCTGTGCGGGATATTGTGGTGTTTACCGATATGCTGCTGCCCCTGTTTGTGGGCCGGGATAAATCCATCAAAGCCATGGAAGAGAGCGTGGAGTACGACCGGTATATTTTTCTGACGGCCCAGAAGGATGCAGAGGTTGAAAAACCCGGGATAGACGATGTCTATGAGACCGGGACCGTGGGCCGTGTACAGAAGATGATCAAACTGCCTGACGGCCGCATCAAGGCCCTGGTCCAGGGAATTGTCACGGCTAAGGCAGTGACCTATGTGAAAAAACGCTCTTATTTCAAGGTGGAAATCCAGATCATTGCAGACCATGATCCCGAGGAGATGGATATTGCTGTTGAGGCGTTGATGCGCAATGTCAAGGAGAACAGTGAAAAGCTGCTGGCATTGAAAGGGGAGCTGTCCGGAGATATCGGGGACCTGTTGTCCCATATTGAATCACCGGGCAAGCTTGCGGACCTTGTGGCATCCAACCTGAACCTGCGGGTGGATGAAGCCCAGGTGCTGCTGGAGACCACCGAAACAGCGGAACGGTTGAAAAAAGTCAATGACCTGCTGGCAAAAGAGCTGGCCCTGTCAACGGTCCAGGCCAAAATTCAGACCGATGTCAAAGATGAGATCTCCAAAAACCAGCGGGATTATTTTCTGCGCGAACAGGTCAAGGCCATTCACAGGGAGCTGGGGGAAAGTGATGAAAAACTGGCTGAGATCAAAGAGTTCAAGGCCAAGATAAAACGGTGCAAGCTGCCCAGGGAAGGGGAGGAAGAGGCCTTCAAACAGCTCAAGCGCCTGGAGCAGATGCATTCGGATTCTTCTGAGGCATCGGTGGTCAGAACCTACCTGGATACCATTGTGGAACTGCCCTGGAGCCGTTCCACAAAGGATGTGCTGGACATTGCCCGGGCCCAGGATGTGCTGGACCGCAACCATTTCGGTCTGGAAAAGATCAAGGAACGGATTCTGGAATATCTGAGCGTACGCAAGCTCAATCCCAAAAAAAAGGGGCAGATCATCTGTTTTGTGGGGCCTCCGGGTGTGGGAAAAACCTCCCTTGGCCAGGCCATTGCCAAATCCATGAAGCGTAAATTCCACAGGGTATCTCTGGGGGGCATACGGGATGAGGCGGAAATCCGGGGCCATAGAAGAACCTATATCGGCTCCATGCCCGGCCGTGTTCTCCAGGGACTGCGCCAGTGCGGGACCAATAACCCGGTGTTCATGCTGGATGAGATCGACAAGCTGGGCAATGATTTCAGGGGAGATCCCTCATCCGCACTGCTGGAGGCCCTGGACCCGGAACAGAACTATGAATTTTCCGATCATTACCTGAACATCCCCTTTGACCTGTCAAATGTGATGTTCATACTGACGGCCAATATTGCCGATACCATCCCGTCCGCCCTGCTGGACAGAATGGAGGTGATTCGGATCCCGGGGTATACCCACCAGGAAAAAATGGAGATCGCCCGGACCCATCTTTTGCCCAGAAAACTGCGGGACAACGGGTTGATCCGGCGCTCCATCACCATCAGTCCCAAGGCAATGGAATCCATTGTCACAGAACACACCCTGGAGGCGGGGCTGCGGGAGCTGGAGCGCAAACTGGATACCATCTGCCGGAAAATCGCCAGGAAAATTGCAGAAGGCCAGAAGGGTAAGTTCACCATCACCCGCCAGAACCTGACCCGGTACCTGGGACCGCCCCAGTACCTGACCGAACTGGACCAGGAGGAAAGCCAGGTGGGACTTGCCACAGGGCTTGCCTGGACCGAGGTGGGGGGAGAAACCCTGTATATTGAAGTGTCTTTGTTTCCGGGCAAGGGCGAGCTCATGGTCACCGGCCAGATCGGTGAAATCATGCAGGAATCCGCCCGGGCCGCCCTTACCTATACCAAATCCAACCAGGAGCAGCTGGGGATTGACAAGGATGCCTTTGACAACCAGGATATCCACATCCATGTGCCGGCAGGCGCCATCCCAAAGGACGGCCCCTCCGCCGGCATCGCCATGGTCACCGCCCTGGTGTCGGCATTTACCGGCCGCAAGGTGAACAACAACGTGGGCATGACAGGCGAGGTCTCTTTGCGGGGCCGGGTCCTGCCCATCGGGGGGTTGAAGGAAAAAGCCCTGGGTGCCCTGCGGGCCGGGATCAAGCATGTGATCATACCGGAAAAAAACAAAAAAGACCTGTATGATATTCCCAAAAACATCAAAACCAGGCTGAAATTCACCTGTGTCAGGGATGTGGACCAGGTGCTTGCCATCGCCCTGGAAGAGATGCCCGAGAAAGATGCACAGGACCTGGAGACAAAAGAGGCGTGAACCTCCTGGCCCTGAGCACGGCCGAACCCGGTTGCAGCCTGGCGGTCTTTCACAAGGGAGCGCTTGCATACGAGGCTTTCTGGCACAGCCGCCTGACCCATTCCAGGCGGCTGTTGTCCATGATCACGGCGGTGTTTCCGGACAGGGCCGGGTTTGATCTGTCTCAGGTGGATGGGTTTGTGGCAGCCAGGGGACCGGGCAGTTTCACCGGCCTGCGCATCGGCATATCCTCGGTGATGGGGCTGGCCTTTGCCGCATCCCGGCCGGCAGCAGGTGCCTCCAGCCTGGACGGCATCGGTTTTCGGTTTGCCCATGCCGGGGTGCCGGTGTGCGCCATGATGGATGCCCGGCGCAGCCAGGTGTATTGCGCTGTCTACCACTTTGAAAAGGGAATTCTGAAACACAAAACCCCTGAAACAGTGTGTCCGCCACAAGAGGCCATATCCATGGCCCAGACCCCTGATGCCCTGTTTGCAGGCTCCGGCGCCTGTGCATACCAGGAGATGATCCGGAAACACACCCGCA
>JAABTU010000057.1 GCA_011389715.1 Desulfotignum sp. | reverse complement strand
GCCGGTCTTATCAAGGGTATCGGTTTCAATCCCCAAGGTAACAACCGCCCTGTAGTGTTTTGCACTGCCCAGAAAAAACCGGGATATCCGGGTAGCCCGGCCAAGGGCTACCGGCAGAAGACCTGTGGCAAACGGGTCCAGGGTGCCTGTATGGCCGGCTTTTTTCACCTGGAAAATTTTTTTGACCTGGTCCACCACCCGGGCGGATGACACCCCTTCCGGCTTATTGACCAGCAGCATACCATTTGTCATGAAAAAAAGTCCTGGGAAAACAGATGTTGGTTGGGGGGTTATTCTTCTTCCTGATCCCTTGGCAGATCTTTGACTGCGGATGCAATCAAGGCATCCATCTTAGCGGCTTTATCAAAGGAATCATCATGAAAGAACCGCAGTTCCGGCATGTATTTGAGCCCTAGCTGGGGGGCAATCTGCTTTTTGATAAACCCCCTGGAATGTTTAAATCCCGCCAGGGTTGCGGCGATTTTGTCTGCATCACCGAATACAGTCACATAGACACTGGCCAGCCGCAGATCCGCAGTCATTTTCACCTGGGATATGGTGGCCATTTCAATTCTGGGGTCACTGATTTTTCTGGTCAGCAGCTCGGTTATGGCCTGCTGAATCTTGATACTGATACGTTCGGCTCTGGTATATGGTTTCATTATTTCTCTTGTTTGGGGGCATATTTTCTTTCTTCCACTTCATAGCATTCAATAATATCGCCCGTCTTGATATCATTATATTTTGCCAGGCCGATACCGCACTCATATCCCTGTTCCACTTCCTTGACATCGTCTTTGAAGCGGCGCAGAGAAGACAGCTGGGTATCACACTTGATCACACCTTCCCTGAGCAGCCGTATCTTCTTGCCCCGGACCACCTTTCCTTCCGAGATGTGGCAGCCTGCTATGGTGCCGATTTTGGGTACCACAAAGGTATCTCTCACCTCGGCACGGCCTATGATGATCTCGTGAAAAGTGGATGGCATCATGCCGTCCAGGGCTGCCTTGATATCATTTATGACGTCATAGATGATATCATAAAACCGCATGTCCACATGTTCATCCTTGGCCATTTTGCGGATCTGGGGGGTGGGCCTGACATTGAATCCGATGATGATGGCATCCGACACATTGGCCAGGGCCACATCTGATTCATTGATGGTACCGGCACCGGAGTGGATGATTTTGATATCCACTTCTTCTTTGGCCAGATCCTTGAGGGAATCATTCAATGCCTCGATGGAGCCGTGAACATCTGCTTTGACAATGAGCTTTAATTCCTTGACCTCGGCTGTTCCCAGGTTTTCAAACATTTTTTCCAGGTTGGCCCGGCTCTTTTTGGCCAGTTCCTTGGCCCGCTGTTTCTGCATCCTGTGACCGGCAATCTGTTTGGCATCCTTGTCTGACGTCACGGCAATAAATTCGTCTCCGGCATCAGGCACACCGGTGAGGCCTACGATTTCCGCAGGGGTGCTGGGCCCTGCCTCTTCAATGCGGTTGCCAAGGTCGTCTATCATGGCCCGGATACGGCCGGAATGCAGGCCGCAGACAATGGGGTCCCCATCCCGCAGGGTCCCTTGTTTCACCAGTACCGTTGCCACAGCACCACGGCCGGTATCCAGCCGGGATTCCACCACATACCCGCTGGCATTTATATCCGGATTGGCTTTAAGTTCCAGAACCTCCGACTGCAGCAGCACCATTTCCAACAGATCATCAATGCCTTCACCGGTCTTGGCAGATACCTTGACAAAAATCACATCTCCGCCCCAGTCTTCAGCCAGCAGGTCATGTTCCGCCAGTTCCCGCATGATCCGGTCTGGATCTGCCCCGACCTTGTCCATCTTATTCACCGCCACCACCACCGGTACACCGGCTGCCTTGGAATGGTTGATAGCCTCGATGGTCTGGGGCATGACCCCGTCATCCGCCGCCACCACCAGAATAACGATATCCGTAACCCTGGCACCCCTGGAGCGCATGGCAGTAAACGCGGCATGGCCCGGGGTATCCAGAAAGGTAATCCTGCCGCCATTGGGGGTTTCCACATTATAGGCACCGATATGCTGGGTTATGCCGCCGGCTTCTCCACTGGTTATCTTGGATTTTCTGATAACATCCAAAAGAGAGGTCTTGCCGTGGTCCACATGGCCCATGATAGTGACAACAGGCGGACTTTTTATCATGCTGCCCTTGTCTTTATTTTCTGTTTCAATCTGCAGCAGGGTGTCTTCTTCAAAACTGGCTTTTTCCACTTCAAAATCAAATTCACCTGCTACCAGTGCTGCGGTTTCAAAATCAATGGTCTGGTTGACTGTCGCCATAACCCCCATGGTCATGAGCTTGGAAATCATCTCATTGGCCTTGATTCCCATACGCTTTGCCAGTTCAGCCAGTTCAATGGCCTCATCAATCTTGATCCGCCGTTTTATGGCTTTGGGGGTTGTGATCTGGGTCTTCTGGAATCCGCCCTTTTTGGCCCGACTGTCTTTTTTACCCCGTTTTTTCTTGCCACGGCCCCGGTACAGGGCCTCGCCTTCAACCACGGATTTTTTCTTGCGTTTTTTTCGTTTGCTTTCAAAGGGATCTACAAGGCCTGTATCCTTGCGCCGGTCTTTTTTCCGGGCACCGGCATCCGGATCTCCGGGCATGGGGGGCATTCCCTGGTCAGGCCCGTCAACTGCGATTTTTGGGCGGGCCGGCTGACCCGGTCTTGTGACCTTTTCCAGAGGTGTCTCCTTTGTATCCTCCAGCGGTTTTGTTTTCCTGATATTCTCCAGAACTGCAGGATCTGCCTTTTTGACAATCTTGGCAGGTGTGGTTTTGCGTTTTTTCTTTTTCTTTCTGGCCGCGGCAGTTTCCTCTTCCGTCTCTGCCTGTTCCGATACCGTTTCCGGTTCCTTTTCAGCTTGGGCATCTGTCACAGATACCTGCTCTTGTTCTTTGGAAGACGTCTCTTGTGTGGCTTTTTTACCAATGGTTTCCATGTCCGGTTCAGGGGCTGGTGTTTTTCCCGGCTTTTGGACTGTCTCTGCAGCCTTTTCTATGTCCGCAGTTTTTTCTATTTCCGCTGCCTTTTCGGTTTCCGACTGCTGCTGTTCCGGAACAGATACCTTTTTTTCAGCAGGGGGCTCTGGCTGTTCCATTTTTGCAGTCTTGATGATTTTGGCAGGCGCAATTTTTTTCTTTTTGGGCACAGGTGTTTGTTTTCCGGCAGAAGGTGTTTCTTTTTCAGGGGCTGTATCAGCCTTCCGGTCCTGGGTTTCCTGGTCTGTCACCGATCCGGCCTCCGGCATATCCGGGACCTGTACAGGTGTATCCTGCTCTGCCGCAGTCTCCGTCTTATGGTCATCGGCCTGCTGTTTTTCAGCCTGCTCTTCTGATTGACGGGCAACCCTTTTTTTACGCCGGCGGATGACGGATGGCTTGACCTTGAGGTCATTTTTGTGTCTTGCCTTGCCGAACAGGCTATTTTTGATTTCCTTGACAGCACTGTCTTCCAAAGAACTCATATGGCTTTTAACATCAATATCCAGATCCCTGATCTTGTTTAAAAGCGCCCTGTTGGTCATATTCAGATCTTTAGCTAATTCATATACTCTGACTTTCGCCATACCTTGCCCCCAAGTAATCCTCTTTTAATATTCTTTGTTCCAGCCTGCTGCCTGCCTTATGCATAGGACTTATGATGTGGCGTCTTCATCATCCATGACATCTGCATCATCTTGTTCCGGTAAACCATCACCGCTTTCATGGTTTTCAGCTTCCTGTACAGGCGCTTCCGGCAACGCATGTTCCGGTGCCGCTTCTTCCTGTTCTGCCTCTTGAGATGCCGCCTCTTCCCGGGCAAGGGCTTCCTGTTCCGACGTGGTTCTTGATGCCGCTTCTTCTTCCTCTTCCATCAGACGTTGGCCGGCCTGTGCAATGGTATCTTGTGCCGCTTCTTCAGAAATCCCCATAACTGAGGCCAGTTCCTCTGCAGATGTTTCTGAAATATCAAGCAGAGAGGCATATCCTGCCTTGAACAGAATTTCCGCCATGGGCAGCCCCACATTATCCAGCCGCATCAGGCTGTCATATCCCTGCTTGACCTCCCTGCTGTAATCTTCTTCTGATGTCACTTCCAGATGCCATCCGGTGATCTCACATGCCAAAGACACATTCTGCCCCCCTTTGCCTATGGCAATGGAAAGGTACTCGTCATTGACAATCACTTCCATGGACTGGTTGTCTTCATCAATGATCACCCGGGATATCTCGGCAGGCGACAGGGCATTACAGACAAACCGCGCCACATCCGGGCTCCACTGGACAATATCAATTTTTTCTCCCCGCAGTTCCTGGACAATGTTCTGCACCCGGTTTCCCTTCATGCCCACGCAGGCCCCCACCGGGTCCACATCAGAATCTGTTGAGGAAACGGCAATTTTGGCCCGCACCCCGGGCACCCGGGCAGCACCCTGCAGTATCACGATACCTTCTGCCACCTCAGGCACTTCTGTTTTAAACAATTCCATTAAAAACTCAGGATGGGTCCGGGACAAAATGATCTGGGCCCCTTTGGATTCTTCCAGCACATCCAGAACATAGGCCCTGATCCGGTCACCCCGCTTGTAATTTTCCTTGGGCATCTGTTCTCTGGGCCGAAGCACGGCTTCTGCCTGCCCCAGATTGACAATAGTGCTGCCCCGGTCAAACCGCTGGACAATACCGTTGATGATTTTGCCTTTTTTATGTATAAAATTTTCAAATACGGCGTTGCGCTCGGCTTCCCGCATTTTCTGTATAATCACCTGTTTTGCCGACTGGGCTGCAATACGGCCGAACTCTTCCGTATCTATACGGATTCCCAGGGAATCTCCGATTTCACATTCCGGGTCATACTCATATCCCTGCTCCAGGGTCAGTTCACTGTCAGAGAACTCAACTTCCTCCACCACTTCCTTAAAATGGAACACTTCCACATCACCGGTCTTGCCGTCATAATGCACCTCGATATCCGCCCGGGGCCCGATTTTTTTTCTGGCTGCAGAAACAATGGCCTCTTTGAGTGTATTTATCAGAATTTCCGAATCAATTCCTTTTTCGCGGCTTACCTGGTCTATTACTCTTTTAATATCTGTGATAAACATCTTTATGTGTTCTCCATTTTACTGACCTGCAAGGCTTGCCTTGATGATCTGCAGGTCCGGGATTTCTACCCGTTCTCCATCCACCGCAATCACAACAAAAGCATCATCGATCTGTTCAAGAACGCCGGTAAACTTTTTTTTCCCCTGTATGGGTACCCTGGTTTCAATTTTAATTTTACTGCCCTTAAACCGGTAAAAATCCTGTTTTTTTTTCAAAGGCCGATGGGGACCCGGAGATGAAACTTCCAGGCGGTAACTGCCCAGAGCTGGAATATGGATATCCAGCAGATCCCCCAGCTGCCGGCTGATATCTGCGCAATCACCCAGTGTGATACCGCCGGGCTTGTCTGCATAGACCCGGACAATGGTCTCCCGATTCCAGGCGGCAATCTCCACGTGAACCAGTTCAAAATTTTCCGCCCGGCACAGGGGTTCTGCCACTTGTGCAATCTGATCCACAAGACCTGTTTTATGCTCTCTTCTGTCCATACCCTCTTTTTTCAACCAAACAGTTGGTGTAAAATACAAAAACGGGCAGACGCCCGTTCCTTTTACAACTCCCAACCCAATCCGCGCTTTGTTCACTCAGCTCAGATGGTATCCATATCTTCCCCGTAACTGGAACATGTCTGCCGTCCCACATCCACATAAAAAAAGATGGAGCGGGCAACGAGACTCGAACTCGCGACATCAAGCTTGGGAAGCTTGCACTCTACCAGCTGAGTTATACCCGCATCAACGGCACTGTATACCAATACCGGATTCATTTGTCAATACCTCTGATTTTTATTCCGGCAGATCCGCGTTAAAGTTTTCCACCAGGCGGCTGGATATGCCGGCGTGGAGCTTGCGGATATTTTTTTCCGTCAGGGTTTTGGCATCAGACCGGTAAATTATTCTAAAGGACAAAGATTTTTTTTCTTCAGCCAGGGGGCTGCCTTCAAACAGGTCGAACAGGAACACATCCTCCACCAGGACCTGTTTTTCCGCAATAGCCCTCATTTGTCCCAAAACATCTCCCACCAGAACCTGCCGGTCCACAATCAGGGTAATGTCCTGTGATATGGACGGGAACCGTGGCAGAGGACGGGCATTTATCTTCTCAGGCATCTGGCCCATGAGCGCTTTGATGTCCAGTTCAAACATATAAACAGCCTGTTTCAGCCCGAAATGTTGTAATACCGGATCGGCAATCTTTCCCAAAACCCCCAGGGTGGTTTTGTCTCGGCTGACATGTGCAGCATGTCCGGGTACAAAATAGGGACAAATATGTGATGCAGCCGGAGTGAATCGGGCATCTGCAATGCCCAGGGCTTTAAACAGGTCCTCCACCGCCCCTTTCAGATCAAAAAAATCCAGAGACTGTTTTTTGGAATACCAGGTCTGGTGGGTCCGGTTGCCGGTGACAAAACCTGCCACCATCTCTTTTTCAGTGGGCAGGGTGTCTTTGCCTGTACTGAAAAATATTTTCCCGATTTCAAACAGATGCATGGTGTCTGTCTGCTGGGCCGTATTTCTGCGCATATTATCCAGCAGTCCCGGCAGCAGGGAGGTCCTTAACACCGACATCTGGTCGGACAATGGGTTTAAGATTTTTACCACATCCCTGCGGGGATCTGATGCCGTCAAAAGCAGGTTGTCGCAGAAATCTGTGGAAATAAAATTGTAATTAACGGCTTCATAAAATGACAGCCCGGTGAGAATGCTGCGTATGGCGGAACGGGCTGAAACGACCGGATCCAGAGGACGGCCTTTTGCCGGCACTGCAGGATAGGTGGTCTGGATCCGGTTATATCCCCACAGACGTGCCACCTCTTCCGACAAATCTTCCGGCCGGGTCACATCCACCCGGAAGGAGGGAACACTGACTGGCATGGGCCCGTCATCGGAGGGATGGACACCAAATTCCACAGATGCCAGTATGCTGCCAATCTCCTCTATTGAAAATTCAGTACCCAGGCGGACATTCAAAGCCGCAGGGTCCAGGTCAATCCGGAGAGGGGCTGCAGGAAGCGGATAGGCATCAATGATATCACCGGCAATGGCAGCATCACAGATATCAGCAATCAGGGTCATTGCCCGCTTCATGGCATAGACGGTCCCTTCAGGATCAACCCCCCGCTCAAACCGGTGGGAAGCATCTGTTGCTATCCCGGTGCGCTTGGCAGTGCGCCTGATGGAAACAGGATTAAAACAGGCACTTTCGATCAACACCCGGGTGGTGGTGTGTGAAATTTCAGAATTTTCACCACCCATGACCCCGGCCAGGGCAACCGGCCGGCTCCCGTCACAGATCATGAGCATTTCAGGTTCCAGTGTATGCTCCTTGCTGTCCAGGGTGGTAAACGCTAGTGTATTTCCTGCTTTCTGCACCACGATCCTGCCCCGGGCCAGGTTGTCATAATCAAATGCATGCAGGGGCTGGCCGGTTTCCATCATCACAAAGTTGGTGACATCCACCAC